>MPNF01000159.1 GCA_002238885.1 Alphaproteobacteria bacterium bin95
CACCAGCCCCCGGCGGATGAGCGCCGCCCGCACGGAAGAATTGCCGAGCCCGGTCGCGTCGCGGGCCAACACGATCCAGGGCCCGACATGGAAATGGTCGCCGTGCGCGGGCGGCATGGAATCGATTGCGGTCTCACCCTCCTCGGGTCCCGGCGTCGCGTAGCGCGGCAGTTCGGCGAGCGCCTGCAACAGCACGAGCGTCTTGCATTGCAGGCGGTTGAGCTTGAGAGGATTGGGACGGGGTGCTGGCATGGCTGGGTCAGATCTCCGGGGGTTCGACACCCGAGGCGCGGAGTTCGGCAGTGAGCGCAGCCTTGAGCCGGTCGAGCCCGGCCTGCCCCGCCCCCGCATGCGCCTCGCAGCGCGCAACGAGCACATCCTGGGTGTTGGAGGCGCGCAGCAGCCACCAGCCGTCGCCGGTGGAAACGCGCACGCCGTCGGTTGCGTTGACCTCGGCGCCGGCCGCGGCCAGCCGGCCGGCGACTTCGCCCGGAATTTCGAATTTGCGCGCCTCCGGGCAGGGGAAGCGCAATTCGGGCGTGTTGATCCAGACCGGCAGTGCGCGGCGGAACTCCGCCAGAGAGGCGCCTGAACGCTCGAGCGCCCCCAGCAGGCGGAGCGCGGCATAGAGGCCGTCGTCGAAGCCGTACCAGCGGTCGGCGAAGAAGATATGGCCGCTCATCTCACCGGCGAGCGGCGCGCCGGTCTCGACCATGCGGCTCTTGATGAGCGTATGTCCGGTCTTCCACATCTCCGGCCGGCCGCCGGCCGCCGCCACGGCGTCGAACAGCGCCTGGCTCGCCTTCACATCGGCGATGATGCTCGCTCCCGGCCGTTCCGCGAGCAGGTCGCGGGCGAGCAGGATGAGGAGCTGGTCCGCCCACAGCACTTCCCCCTCGCCATCGACCGCGCCGATGCGGTCGCCGTCGCCGTCGAGCGCTATGCCGAGGTCGAGCCCCTCGCGGCGCACCAGATCGACAAGCTGGACCAGGTTCTCCGGCGCGGTCGGGTCCGGATGGTGGGCAGGGAAAGTCCCGTCGATCTCCTCGTTCAGCAGGAAATGCTCGCCTGGCAGCCGGGCGGCGAGGCGCGCCATGACCCGCCCGGCGGAGCCGTTGCCGGCGTCCCACCCGACGCGAAGCGCCGGTCCCCCGCCGGCTTCCTCGGCCAGCCGCGCAACATAGGCGTCCTCGACCGCCGCCTCCGAGACCGCGCCCCGGCCCGCGGCGAAGTCGCCCGCAGCGGCGAGCGGCCCGAGCTCTTGGATGCGTTCGCCGAAGAACGCCTCGCCCGCCAGCACCATCTTGAAGCCATTGTAGTCCGGCGGGTTGTGCGAGCCGGTGACCATGACGCCGCCGTCGAGCCCCAGATGGTACATCGCGAAATAGAGCATAGGCGTCGGACCGAGGCCGATGCGGGTGACGGCGATTCCGGCGGCGGAAAGCCCTTCCACCAGCGCCGCTTCAAGGCCGGGGGAACTCAGCCGGCCGTCATAGCCGACTGCCGCGCTGCCCCGGCCGCTCCGCGCCAGGAGGGTGCCGAAGGCGCGGCCGAGTGCCTGCGCATCCGCCTTGTCCAGCGTCGCGCCGACAATGCCGCGCGCATCGTATTCGCGCAGGAAGCTCGGATGGAACCTGTGCCCGCTCACGTCGTCCGCCCTTTTCCAATGCCGCGATAGGCGAAACCTGCGGCTGCCATTTCCGCCGGTTTGTACACATTGCGGAGGTCCACTATCGCTGGCGCAGCCATCGCGGCCCGCAGCCGGTCCAGGTTCACCCCGCGGAATTCGTTCCATTCGGTCAGCAGCACCGCACAATCGGCCCCGGCCGCCGCCTCGTAAACGTCCGCGCACCATGTCACGCCGGGCAGCAGCGGGCCGGCCGTTGCCATCGCCTGCGGGTCGTAGGCGCGCACCGCCGCACCGGCCGCCTGCAGCGCCGGCACCAGTTCCAGGCTCGGCGCCTCGCGCATGTCATCCGTATTGGGCTTGAAGGCGAGGCCCAGCACGGCGACCGTCTTGCCCGCCGCATCGCCGCCGAGCGCCTCCATTACCCGCCCGGTCATGGCGCGCTTGCGGTTCTCGTTGACCGCGGCGGCCGTTTCCACCAAGCGCACCGGCGCACCGGCATCGCTTGCCGTCCGGGTCAACGCCAGCGTGTCCTTCGGGAAACAGGAGCCTCCGTAGCCGGGGCCGGGATGCAGGAACTTGTCGCCAATGCGCCGGTCGAGCCCCATGCCGCGCGCCACGTCCTGCACGTCCGCGCCCACGCGCTCGCAAAGGTCGGCGATCTCGTTGATGAAGGTGATCTTGACCGCGAGGAAGGCATTGGCGGCGTATTTGGTCAGCTCCGCCGTCTCGCGGTCGGTGAACAGGATCGGCGTCTCGCGCAGGAAGAGCGGCCGATAGAGTTCCTGCATCGCGGCGCGGGCGCGGTCGGTCTCCGCGCCGATCACCACCCGGTCGGGGCGCATAAAGTCCTCGATCGCTGCGCCCTCGCGCAGGAATTCCGGGTTGGAGACGACATCGATCTCGGTGTCCGGCCGCAATTGCCCGGCAATCTCCGCAACGCGCGCGCCGGTCCCGACGGGCACCGTCGATTTGGTCACCAGCACGGTATAGCCCCGAACCGCCGCCGCGACCTCCCGCGCCGCTTCGAAGACGAAACTCAGGTCCGCATGGCCGTCGCCGCGCCGGCTCGGCGTACCGACGGCGATGAACACGACATCCGCTTCACCGACAGCCTCTTCGAGGTCGGTCGTAAAGGACAGGCGGCCCGCGTCGACATTGCGCGCCACCAGATCGTCGAGACCCGGTTCGAAGATCGGCATGTCGCCCTGCCTGAGCGCCCGGATCCGGTCTGCGTCCTTGTCCACGCAGACCACATCCGTGCCGAACTCGGAGAAACAGGAGCCCGTTACCAGGCCGACATAGCCCGCGCCCACCATCGCAATGCGCATGTCCTTTTCCCCCGCCGCCTTCCCGGTGCCGGCCGCTGCTTCAGACGAAGCGGGCCAGGATTTCCCTGGCCGCCGGCGCGAGATCGGGTCTTGCGAGCGCGCAGGCGATATTCGCTTCGAGGAAGCCCATCTTGTCGCCGCAGTCGTATCGCCTTCCCTCGAAACGAAGGCCGTGGAAGGGCACATCGCCGACCGTGCGCGCCATGGCGTCGGTCAACTGGATTTCGCCGCCGGCGCCGGTTTCCTGATCGTCGAGCGCGGTCAGCACCGAGGGGTCGAGCACATAGCGGCCCACGATGGCGAGCGTCGAGGGCGCGTCGGCCGGCGCCGGCTTCTCGACAAGGCCCCGCACAGAGGCCAGCCGCCCATCATCTTCCACGACATCCAGCACGCCGTAGCGGCCGGTCTCCTCGCGCGGCACGTCCATGACCGCGGCGACATTGCCGCCATGCGCGCGGTGGACATCGAGAAGCTGGGCGAGGCAGGGCCTTTCGGAGAGCACGAGATCGTCGGGCAGCAGCACGGCGAACGGCGCATCGCCGACCACATGGCGCGCGCACCAGACCGCATGGCCGAGGCCGAGCGGCGCCTGCTGGCGGACATGCACGACCGCGCCCGCCGCCGGCACCATAGCGGAGGCCGCCGTGCGCAACTCCTCCTTGCCGTCCGCCGCCAGCACCTCATCCAGTTCCGTAGCGAGGTCGAAATGGTCCTCCATGGCCGCCTTGCCGCGCGCGGTCACGAACACGAAGGTCTCGATCCCAGCGGCCTGCGCCTCCTCGACCGCATACTGGATCAAGGGCTTGTCCACCACCGGCAGCATTTCCTTCGGCACCGCCTTGGTGGCGGGCAGGAACCGCGTGCCGAGCCCTCCCGCCGGAATGACCGCCGTCTTGACCGGTTGCGTCATGGATGAACGCCCCTTCTTCCCCCGCATGCGCGAGCCCTGCGCTTCAGGACTCCAGCAATATATCCTTGGCCTGGTTTATTTGCGCGGCGAAGAATGTCGAGCCGCCCCGGTCCGGGTGGTATTCGCGCATCAGCCGGCGGTGCGCCGCGCGGATTTCGGCCGCAGCCGCTCCAGGGTCGAGGCCGAGCACCTTGTAGGCCTCGCTGCGGCTCATGCCGGCCCCGCTTGCGGCCGGTGCCTCGCCCGAGGCCATGTCGCGCCAGTTCTCCGGCCCTTCGCGGTCCAGCCAGCTTTCCAGAAGCTGGGCCGAGCGGGGGTCGTTGCCGGTGTAGAAGCGCAGCAGGTCCATGAGTTCGCCGTCGTTCAGCCGGTCCAGGCTCGCGCCGGCATGGGGTCCGTCTATGACGCGCCCGTGCATGGCCCCGCTATCGTGGTCGAGACGCATGGCGAGGAAGCGGGTCTGCACCTCCGAGCCCTTGCCGGGCGTCGGCCCGCGCGCGGTCTTCGCCATGTTGCGAGCGCGACGCCACTGCATGAACAGACCGAACAACAGCGGCGCCAGCAGGCCCAGAACGAGGCCCCGGCCGAACACCAGCAACAGGACGATGGCCGCGCCCATGACGAGGGCCGCCGCCAGCCTGAGCACGCGCAGAAGCACTCTCGGGTCGGCATTTGCGGCCCAGCGCGCCAGCAGCGGCAGGCAGACCAGCAGCGCCAGGACCAGGACGACAACGCCGATCACTTCCGGCGACCCCTCCGGGCGCCCGGCAGGGCCTTCATCTGTCCGGCCAATTGTTTCGCCGCACTGCCGGGCAGCGATGTCAGAGCGGCCCGGCCGCCGGCGGCGAACGCCGCCACGGCGCGCAGCAGGGCGCGCAGCTGCTCGGCGCTCCCGGTGTCGAAACGGCAGCAGGCGCCGCCGGTCAGCCGCGCGATCTCGTTGAAGCCGCGCGTCGCCAGCGGGTCGCCGCCTTCCTGGAACAGGAACGCCGGGGTACCGAGCATGCCGAGCTTCCCGGCCTCATGCGAGACGCGGTCGATATCCTCCTCGAATGCGTCGCCGACGAATACCAGCGCATCGACCTTGCGCTTGTTCGTCTCCTTGGCGGCGTGGGTCAGCACCCGGCCGATCTGCGTCAGGCCTCCGTAACAGCGGATCTGCAGCATCCGTTTCAACAGGTCATTGGCATTGCGGACCCAGCCGCTCGCCTTGCATTCCCTGAAGCCGCGATAGAAGACGAGCTGGACCTCCAGCCCGCCCAGCGCCGCGGCGGTCTGGAACATTTCCGCCTGGAGGTGGCTCGCCCGGTCCCAGGTCGGCTCGCGGCTGGCGGTGGCATCGAGCGCGAAGATCAGCCGTCCGCCGCCGCCGGGACGCGCAGTTCGGGTCGCCTTTTCGAGGAAGGCGTCGATATCGCCCTCAGGCGAGAAGCGTGTCGGCGTTCCGGCCATGGCTGCGTGGAAACATACACTATCGAACCGCGCCTGTGTGCCCGGTGCTCTCGGTTCACAGACGGGTTGCCCGACCCCGATCAGGACCGTCCCTCAAAACCACACGGTGGCAACTGACACGACGGTAACGATGGCGAGGACGAGATGGACTACGAACCATTGCGCGTCCGTCTTGAGCATGCGACCGAGCACCGTCCCGCCCAGGCACCAGAGGACCATCGCCCCCAATCCAGCGCAGCCAAAGGTCGCGGCCAGCAGCAGGGCCAGCTCCAGCGAGCTACTGGTGAATTCGGCATAGGCGCCCGCCGCCGCCAGCCCCATCATCCAGGCCTTCGGGGCGAGCAACAGGACGGTCATCCCCGTTGCGAACCCCATGGCGCGTCCTCCGTCTGTGTCCTCCGACATCTTCGGCGCACCGCTTCGGAAGATCCGCCAGGCAAGCCACACGAGATAGACGGATCCCAGTACCTTGATCGCGAGTTGCAACGATGGTGCGCTTTGCAACAGGGCAGAGAGGCCGAAAGCCCCGGCTGCTGTGAGTAGCGCGAGGCCTACAGCAACCCCGGCCGCCAGAGGCAGGCTTCCGATGAGGCCGTATCGGACCCCGGAGGCCGCCGCTAACAGCGTACTCGGTCCCGGCGTGACGGTCGTCGCGACAGCCAGGACCGCCAGTGACATGAAAAACTCCGGCATTGACTACGCGCCCCCG
Organism: Alphaproteobacteria bacterium bin95; assembly: GCA_002238885.1. Taxonomy (GTDB): domain Bacteria; phylum Pseudomonadota; class Alphaproteobacteria; order Bin95; family Bin95; genus Bin95. The sequence goes on from MPNF01000159.1 coordinate 6,030, forward strand.
GAACGGCGCGGTTCTATTGTTAACGCCACGGCCGAAGCTCCCCCCGCGGCGCGGGAATGTCCGGGCAGAGCGCCATGTGGTGGACGCGCTCGTCCGGTTCGCCCGCGACCGAAACGCCGACCGCATCGGCCGGGCCGAAACCGAGCGGCGCGTAGTAGTCCCGCTCTCCTACCAGGAAGACATGGGGCCGGCCGGCGGTGCGCGCCGCATCGAGGCTGCGACGGAGTAGTGCCCGGCCGATCCCTTGGCCGCGAAGTTCCGGCAGGACCGCGAGCGGGCCGAGCAGCAGCGCGCGGGCGCCGGCATCCCCGACCGCGACGGGGGTCTGCTGCACGCTGCCGACCGGGCACCCGTCCATCCACGCGGCGAAGGAAAGCGCCGGGCAGGGCGGGTTTCCGGCGCGGAGGCTGTAGGAGGACTTGTGCCTGCGGTTATGGCCGAACACGCGGTCGAGCAGCGCTTCCACAGCGGGCCGGTCGGCGGATTCGAGCGGAGAAATCTGGAAAGGACACATGGTCGGACGGCTCCCGGACGGACGTGACGGCGACGATGCCGGCCGGAGCCTTGTCCGGCCGGTTCAGCCGCGTCGTCGTCGGAGCCGGTGAACCATAGCGGCGAAACTAACCGCTTTCGGCGGCCTCCGGCAAGGGCAGTTCGGCGGCCTTCGCGACCGTTCCG
>MPNF01000160.1 GCA_002238885.1 Alphaproteobacteria bacterium bin95
CCGTTACGCGATCGACATGGTTGTCGAAGCGTGTGCGGCAGTATTCCGCCAGCATTATCTGCTCGAGCGCACCGGTGCCGCCATCTGTCTTGCAGGCGACCATCCGGGCGATCAGCGCGGGCTCCGCAACTATGTATCCGACGCGCAACGCCGGCGCGATCGTCTTCGAGAACGAACCGCAATGGATGACCCGGTTGCCCTCGTCCATCGCCGCGATGGCGGGAGGGCGCTCGCTTGCCCACAGAAGGTCTGCGTAGCACTCGTCCTCGAAGATCGGCACGCCGTATTCCGCCGAAAGTTCCAGCAGCTCCGCACGGCGCGCGCCGGGCATGATGCTGCCGCCAGGGTTCTGGATCGTCGGAATGACATAGATGAATTTCGGCTTCACGCCCTCGGAGGCGAGCCCGGCCAGCTTTTCCGCAAGGCGGTCCATGCGCATGCCGTCGCCGTCGAGCGGGATTCCCACCGGCGTCGCGCCGAGCTTGCGCAGACGGGCGAGCGCGCTGCCATAGCTGAACTGCTCGACCAGCACCGTGTCGCCCGGGCGCAGGAAAATCTCGTTGACGAGGTCCAGCCCCTGGTTCGAGCCCGAGGTGATGAGGACATTGTCAGGCGAGACCGCGAGGCCGCTGCGTTTCCGGAGCTTGGACGCCACGAACTCGCGCAGCGGGCGGTAGCCGAGCGGGCCGCTCTCCATTCCGTAGGTCGCAAGCGTCGTTCCTTCGCGGCGCAGTGCGGCTGCGGTCGCCGTAATCATGTCCTCGACCGGCATGCTCGCCGCATCGACATTGCCGCCGATGAAATTATAGGGTGCGAACCCGTTCCAGCGGGGCGCGGGCGGCGGCAGGTCCGGCGCCAGCAGGGCGTCGTAGTCGATGGTGGCGGCCACTATGCGGCTCCCTGGTTTCGATTGGCGGGCAACACTCGCACTCCGGCTACTCGGGAGAGACGTGCCGGCGGAGATCCGCCAGGTCGGCGATCCGCGCGCTGCCGCCCCGGACGGCGACCCCGTGCTTTCTGAGGCTGGCCAGCGCTCTCAAGAAGGTTTCCGGCTTCATGCCGAGCCGGTTTGCGATCAGCTTCTTGTCATAGGGCAGACGCACATCGACAGCGCCGCCGCCCGGCCTCGGGGGCGGGCAGAAATGCAGCAGGAAGGCGCCCACGCGCTGCGAAGAGTTGAGGCTGCTGCCTATCTCGATCCGGGAGACCAGGCGCTTCAGGTTCATCGCGAGCGAGGCGAAGGTCCTCACGACCAGTTCCGGATCCTCCCGCAACCGCTCTATATAATCCGCAACAGGCACGGCCAGCAGCCGGCCGTCCTCCACCTGCTCGGCGGACACCGGATAGCCCCCCTCCATGCAGATCGCGCCTTCGGCAAAGGATTCGCCGGGGCCGAAAACCTCGATGATCACTTCCGTTCCGTCCGGGCGCAGGCGAAACAGCTTCACCCACCCGGAGAGCACCGCGAAAAAATGGGTGACCCGCTGGCCCTGCTCGAAGATCGCGGCCCGTTTCGAGTAGGCGAGGACTTCCGCACCGCCGACCAGAGATCGAAGCGCGTCCGGCGCCAGCCCCTGGAACAGGGGAAGCTGGCGAATGGTCTCCAGATCGTTGCGGCTGACCGCCATCCTTTGTCTCCGGCCGGCCGGAGGAACGCTCCGGCACGATCGCGCGAGGGTTACAACGCCAATGGCTGCCCTGCAAGAAACCCCTGCCTATTCGCCCGATCTCCGACCGGCCTCGTCCAGCGCTTCCAGCACGGCGCCTTCGGTCAGCAATTCCGGCAGTGGAATCCCGGCGGGCGCGCCCGGGCCGTATACCGCGTTGAAGGGGATGCCGTAGCGGGCGAAGCGGGCGAGATAGGCTGAAATGGCAGCGTCCGGGCGAGTCCAGTCGGCACGCATCGCCACCAGATCCCCGGTGAGACGGGCCGCGACCGGGCCCCGGTCCAGCACGGCCGCCTTGTTGAACTTGCAGGTGATGCACCAGTCGGCCGTCACATCGACGAAAACCGTCCGGCCTTCCGACACCAGCGGCCCGATCCGCGCTTCCTTGAACGCCTGCCAGCGGCCGTCCGGGGCCGCCGGCTCCATGGAGGCCGGCAGGACCAGCACCGCTGCAAGACCGGCCGCGGCCGCAAGCGCAGCCCCGCCTGCAAGGATGCGCCCGCCCCGCCTCGCCCAGGCAGCAAGGAGGCCGGCAGGCAGCGCTGCTGCCGCCAGGGCCGTCGCGGCCGCCGCCCAGCCGAGTTGCGCCGCCAGCACGGTCAGCAGCCACACCGCCGTGCCCGCCAGCGCCAGCCCCAGGACGAAGCGCAGCCGCACCGTCCAGCGGCCGGGCTTCGGCAGCGCCGCCGCCACGCCCGGCAGTGCGGCCACTGCGAGATAGGGCAGTGCCAGTCCGAGGCCGAGCGCCGTGAAGATGAGCGCAATTTCCAACGGTCCCCGCGTAAGCGCGAAACCGACCGCGGTGCCCACGAAGGGCGCTGAACAGGGGGTCGCCAGCAAGGTCGCGAACATGCCGGTGAGGAACGGCCCGCCCCGGAGCCCGCCTGCGAAGCGCGGCGCCGGAATCTCGAAAAAGCCCCACAGATTGGCTGCGAACAGGAGCAGCAGGAACAACATCGCCGCGAGGAAGACCGGCTGCTGGAACTGGACTCCCCAGCCGACCGCCATTCCGGCCTGGGTCGCCGCAACCGCCGCTCCGGCCAGCAGCCAGAACGAAAACAGGATACCGCCGGCAACGGCCAGGAACTCCGCCCGCGCCCGGCCCCGGCCGGCCCCGCCGAGACCTGCGAAATGCATGAGCTTGATGCCGAGCACCGGCAGCACGCAGGGCATGAGGTTCAGGATGACGCCGCCCGCAAGCGCAAGCGCCAGGATGATCGCGATGCCGTAGCCCGCCGCCTCGCCGGCCGGGGCCACGCGCAGGCGTTGCTCCACGGCCTCGCCGCCGCCCGTGACGGTCGCCACCAGCTCGCGGCCGATCAGCGCCTCCGGCCCGCCCTTCGCATAAGCCACCGGCACTGCGAGCCCGCCTGCGACCGGCATCGGCCGCCCGAAAGCGGCGAAGTTCCCCGCTTCGACGAAGATGTCCTCCGCCTCGATGCCCGGCAGGGCCACATGGAGGACCGCCGCGTCTCCCGCGCCGACCAGTTCCGCCCGGCCCGCCACCGGTTCGGGCCGGGGCGTGCGGCCCCGCCAGCGGTCGATGGCGAATGCCTCCGCCGAAGGCTGCGCCGGGCCGGCAGGCAGGGCCAGCGCGAGGTCGGCGCTTTGCGGCACGCAGATGTCGGAGCAGGTAAGGTAGTCCACCCGGAGCCGGGCCTGCACCGGCTCGCCCGGCTCGGGAACCCGCACATCCATGGGCAGGAGCACACGGTCCTCGTAGCCGACGCTGTCGATGCCGAGAATGGTGAAGCGCGCCGGCGCCGGCCAGTAGAGGCTGGCCTCGCCGAGATTGCCGCTTCCGGCCCAGTCGAGCGCCGGCGGCAGGCCCCCGTCGCCGGGGCTGCGCCAATAGGTCTTCCAGCCGGGCGCCAGTTCGAATTCGAGTCCGAGGCGCAGACGGTCCAGGCTCCCGACAGCCTCGCTCGCCGACACGAGGCGCACGGCGGCCTCCGGCGTCCGCGCCCATGGCGACGTAGCGGCGCGCGCCTCCGAAGCGACCGCCAGCGCCGCCAGAGCCAAGGCGAGGAACCGCAGTCGGGCCGCGCTCGTCAAGCCCATCGGCCGCCCCGCTCGCTGCCCGTCATCGCGCTGTCATCCGCCTTCACACCCGCCTCCGCTGTGCTACACTCGACGCCATGACGCAAGATCGCTCCGAAGATGGCTGGCTGACCGGGCAACTCCTGATCGCCATGCCCAGCATGAGCGACCCGCGCTTCGAGCGCACGGTCATCTATATGTGCGCCCACAGCGATGAGGGCGCAATGGGTCTCGTCATCAACAAATCGTTAGAATCGCTCTCCTTTACGGACCTTCTGGAGCAATTGGGAGTCGAGGACAGCGAAGCCGACATGTCGATCCTCTCCGGCGGACCGGTCGAGACCGGGCGCGGCTTCGTGCTCCACACCGCCGATTACGACCGGGAGGGCTCGCTCACCGTGTCGGAGGATATCCGCCTGACAGCGACGATCGATGTGCTGAAGGCCATCGCTGTCGGCCACGGGCCGCAGAAGCGCCTGCTGGCGCTCGGCTATGCCGGCTGGGCGGCGGGGCAGCTCGAGGGCGAAATCCAGGACAATGGCTGGCTCACCGCCCCGGCCGACGACGCCATCCTGTTCGACGACGCACTCGAGTCCAAATGGTCGCGCGCCATCGCCAAGCTCGGCGTGGACGCCTCCATGCTCTCCTCCTTCGCCGGCCGGGCCTGATGCCGGTCCCCGGCTGCCGGCCATTCCCTGTCTCCCGGAGACACGTCCGGTCTCAATGAAAGACTGACCGCCGGCAGGTCCCGCCGCGGCCCTGCCCATCCGGGAGTCGCAGGAGCGCCCAGCCCTAATGTCCGACTACCAGTCTTCCAGCGTCGAGGTCCGTTACGGCTGGGTGGTCGTCTGGGCGTCGCTCATCCTCAACGGCATCGCGCTTGGCGCGCCGACATTCCTGTTCGTGGCGCTGAAGCCCATTGCCGCCGATCTCGGCGGCGAGCGCTGGGTGCCTTCCTTCGCCTATTCGGTGCTCATGGTCGGCACCGGGATCGGCGGCGTCGCGATGGGCTGGTGGATGGACAAGCGCGGCATCCTCCAGCCGATCCTGTTCGGCTCCGTGATGATCTGTGTCGGCAGCCTCGTGGCGAGCCAGTCGGAGGGCCGGTGGGGGCTCTGGCTCGCCAACGGCCTCCTGATCGGACTGCTCGGCAAGGCGGCGATGATCGCGCCGCTGGTTGCCAACGCGACCCGCTGGTTCGACAGGCGGCGCGGGCTCGCCATCGCCATCATCGCGTCGGGGCAGGGGCTGGCCGGCGCCGTCTGGCCGACGGTCTTCGGCCATCTCGAACGGTCGGTCGGCTGGCGGGAAACCTATATCTACTACGCCGTCTTCGCAGCGGTGACCATGCTGCCGCTCTGCTGGCTGATCCGCCCGAAACCGCCGGTTCCGCCGCCGGGACCGGTCCGTCTGGCGGCGTCCCGCGGCGGCAAGGTGCTGGATTGGCCCCCGGAAATGGTGCAGGGCGCGCTCTGGATCGCCGTGATCGGATGCTGCGGAGCGATGGCCATGCCCATCGTCCATCTGGTGTCCCATACCTCCGATCTCGGCTATGCGGAGGAGCGCGGGGCGGAAATCCTGTCGGTGCTCATGGTCGCCGGCTTTTTCAGCCGGATCGGCTTCGGCATGCTGTCGGACCGGATCGGCGCGGCGCCGACCCTGCTGATCGGGTCCATGTGCCAGTTCGTCATGATGATCGTGTTCGCCATGGTCGAGAGCCTGACGGGGCTCTATGTCGCCGCGCTCATGTTCGGGCTCGGCTTCGCCGGCATCATGCCCTGCTACCCGCTGCTGCTGCGGCTCTGGTTCCCGGCCTCCGAGATCGGCTGGCGGGTCGGCGCGCAATACATGTTCGCGGGCGCCGGCATGGCCATCGGCGGCACGCTCGCCGGCTACATATTCGACGTGACCGGTTCCTATGCGCCGGCTTTCCTCTCGGGCGCGGCCTTCAACGCGATGAATTTCATGCTGATTGCCATGCTGCACCTGCGCTCCCGAAGCCTCGGCTTCAGCCCGCGACCGGTCTGAGCGCGGCGGAGAGGGGCGGCGCTACGTCCGTGAAACGATCCTGAGCCCGTTCAGGAACTCCCTCACCTCTTCCACCGACCGCTTGCCGGAGCAATCGTTGAACGAGACGACGGTATCGTAGCGCTCGTCCGTTGCCCGGTTCTTGCCGGTCCGGCTCAGGAAGGCCAGCCTGGCGACAATGCAGTCTGCCCCGGTTGCCTTTTCCGTCACCCTGCCAACCCAGCCTCCGCGGCTGCCGTATTTGCGGATACGCCCCTTCTCCAAGTCCGCCGGGGGGACGTTGTATCTGGACAAATACCTGTCCACGACTTTCGATGCGCTGTTGTGCCTGTCTGTCACCTGGACGTTATAGACTGCGAACGCGCCGACCAGATGCTCCAGATAGACGTGGCCCCGCCCATCGAACCGCACGCGCTGCTGCACGATCGCGTTGTCCCTGATTCTTTCCGCCGTGTAGGTGACGGCGGCGCCGTCGAGCCTTCCGAAATCGATCAATACCCGGTCCGGTTCGATCTTGCGCCACTCGGTGTTGTATGTCCGCTGTCCAGTGGTGGTCTTGCCTATCGTCTTGTCCGCCGGCCCGCAGGCGGCCAGCAGAACGCTTATCGATGCAGCGGCAATGCAAATGGTCGTTTTCATAAGTCGATGTCCTTCTTTCCAGCCTGCAAATCGTCCAATTCTTCGCCGCGCCGTCAACCGTCCGGATCCGCCAGCACGTCGGCAAGGCGGCCGAGCGCGTTGAGGGCGGGCGGGAAGCCGGCATAGGGGGCGGTCTGGGCGATGGCCGCCGCGATTTCGGCGGGCGTGAGGCCCATGGCGCGGGCCGAAGCCGCGAATTTCGCCAGCGTGTCGTGCAGGCCCAGCACGGCCATGCTCGCCAGCGCCACGATCATGCGCCGCCGGTGCGAGAGGCCCGGCCGGTGCCAGATGGCGCCGTAGCCGTAGAGGATCGCGATGC
>MPNF01000161.1 GCA_002238885.1 Alphaproteobacteria bacterium bin95
CGGCCTTCGTAGATGCGCCGTTCGGCCTCCCGCCGCGAGCAGACGCCGGCCCGCGCGATGCGCTTTGCGATGCGCTCGCCGCCGTCCCCGCTCACGGCATGGCGTCCCGCGCCGCCGCCACGAAGGCCCCGACGATGCGCGCGTCGCCGGCGTCGATATGGAACTCCGGGTGCCACTGCACGCCGAGGCAGAAGCGGTATCCCGGCGCCTCGATGCCCTCGATCACGCCATCGGGCGCGCGGGCATTGACGGTGACGCCCGGCGGCTCGTCGGCGGCGGCCTGGTGGTGGGCGCTGTTCACATGCAGCACCTCCGCCCCGACGATTTCCGCGAGCCGCGTGCCGGGCTCGACGGCGACCGCATGGCCGGGCTCGGTGCGCGGGTTGGGCTGCTCATGGGCGAGCGCGTCCGGCACCTCGTCCGGAATGTGCTGGATCAGCCGCCCGCCCAGCGCCACATGCAGTAATTGCTGGCCGCCGCAAATGCCGAGCAGGGCCATGTCGCGGGCGAGCGCGCCGCGCACCATGGCGAGTTCGAAATCCGTGCGTCCGGGCTTCAGCGAGACGGCTTCATGGCGCTCGGCCGCGCCGAACAGCGCCGGATCGACATCGAACGCCCCGCCGGTCACCAGGAGGCCGTCGATGCGGTCGAGATAGGCGCTCGCATGGGCCGTCTCGTGCGGCAGCAGCAGCGGGATGCCGCCCGCCTCGCTCACCGCGCCCGCATAGTTGCAGCGCAGCGCATACCACGGCAGGCTGGAATAGCCGCCGGCGGGTTCCCGGTCGACGGTAAGGCCGATGACTGGAAGGCGCGCCATGGCGCCCGTCTACACGCTTCACCGGGCAATGCAACGGGCGCTTCAGCTGGCGGAGGCCGCCGCGGCGCGCATTCCCGCCGATGCGCCGGTGGGCGCGGTGCTGCTCGACCCGGACGGACGGGCGCTCGCGGAGGCGCATAACGAGGTCGAAGCGGCTGCGGACCCGACCGCCCATGCCGAGATACTGGCGCTGCGCCGGGGCGCGGCCGAAATCGGCCGGCCGCGCCTCGACGGCTGTACCCTGGTGGTCACGCTGGAGCCCTGCGCCATGTGCGCGCAAGCCGCCGCTCACGCGCGAATCGCCCGCCTCGTCTTCGGCGCCTGGGACCCGAAGGGCGGCGGCGTGGACCACGGCGCGCGCGTCTTCGACCGCGAGACCTGCACCCACCGCCCCGAGGTGGTAGGCGGCCTGATGGAAGCCGAAGCCGCCGCCCTCCTCACGGCGTTCTTCCGGGAGCGGCGGTAGGCCGCCGCCCCCCTTCCCGCTTGCCGCGCCGGGGCGGGCGTTGGACAATCGCGCCTTGCGCTAGAGGGAGGAGAGGGCGTCATGGCGGTCATTCTGGGCAGCGGCGAGCATCGTTACCGGGTCGTCGAGGACTGGGCGAAGCTGCCCGACGGCTGGGAGTTTCGCGATGTCGCTGCGGTTGCGGTGGACAGCAAGGACCGGGTCTATGCGTTCAACCGCGGCGAGCACCCGATGATCGTCTTCGACCGCGAGGGGAACTTCCTGCGCTCCTGGGGCGAGGGGGAGTATCCGCGCGCCCACGGCATCCATATCGGCCCGGACGAGACGCTCTATCTCACCGACGACGGCAGCCACACCGTCAAGCGCGTCACGCCGGAAGGCAAGGTGCTGATGACGCTCGGCGTGCCCGGAACGCCCGCGCCCTTCATGAGCAACGAACCGTTCCACCGCTGCACCCACACTGCGCTCTCGCCGGACGGGCACCTGTTCGTCTCCGACGGCTACGGCAATGCCTGCGTCCACAAATATTCTCCCGACGGCAAGCTGGTGAAGAGCTGGGGCGAAAGCGGCTCCGACCCCGGACAGTTCAACATCGTCCACAACATCACCGCCGACGACGACGGCTGGATCTATGTCGCCGACCGCGAAAACCACCGAGTCCAGGTGTTCGACACGGAGGGGCGCTATGAGGCGCAGTGGAACAACCTCCACCGGCCCTGCGGCCTCTACATGCCGCGCGGCTCCTGCCCGCACTGCTTCATCGGCGAGCTCGGGCCGGGCATGGCCGTCAACCGCCACCATCCGAATCTCGGCCCCCGCCTTTCCATCGTGACCAATGAGGGCGAGCTGGTCGCGCGCCTCGGCGGCGAGGACGGGCCGGGGCTCGAGCCCGGCAAGTTCCTCGCCCCGCACGGCCTCGCCGTGGACAGCCGGGGCGACATCTATGTGGGCGAGGTTGCCTATACCAACTGGCCGGCGAGCTTCGGGGACGAACCGCGGCCCGGTTATCTGCGCACCCTCCAGAAACTCGAAAAGGTCTGAGCCCCGCCCATGGTCCCCGAGCCGAAGGTCATCGAGACCCGCATCCACGCCGTCCTGCCAGACGAACTCCGCGTCACGAATCGCGAAAGCGCCTTCACGCGCGAGATCTTTCGCGGCCAACGGGTCGGCTCCTTCCTGGAGGGGCCGGCCTTCGACGGCGCCGGCAATCTCTACATGGTCGATATCGCCTTCGGGCGCATCCTGAGGCTCGCGCCCGACGGCGGCTGGTCGGTGACGGCCGCGTATGACGGCCACCCGAACGGCATGAAGCTGCACCGGGACGGGCGGCTGTTCGTGGCCGACCGGCAGAACGGCGTCATGGTCGTCGATCCCGAGAGCGGGCGCGTCGAGACCTTTCTCGGGCCCGACCGCCTGCCCGGCTACAAGGGGCTGAACGACCTGTTCTTCGCGTCGAACGGCGACCTCTATTTCACCGACCAGGGCACGAGCGGCCTGCACGACCCGACCGGGCGCGTCTTTCGGCTGTCCGCCTCCGGCAAGCTCGACTGCCTGGTTTCCAATGCGCCGAGCCCGAACGGCCTCGTCATGAACCCGGCGGAGACCGAACTCTATGTGGCCGTCACACGCGACAATGCCGTGTGGCGAGTGCCGTTCCGCGAGGACGGCACGGTGCACCGCGTCGGCCTCTTCTGCCGGCTGATCGGCGGCATGGGGCCGGACGGCATGGCCGTGGACCGGGCCGGCAATGTCGCCGTTGCGCATGCGGGCGGCGGGCAGGTCTGGCTCTGGTCGGCAAGCGGCTTGCCGACCCACCGGGCGGTCGCCTGCGACGGCGGCGCGCTCACAACCAATGTCGCCTATGGCGGGCCGGACGGGCGCACGCTGTTCATCACCAACTCGCTCAGCGAGAATGTGCTGGCGGCGGAAATGCCGGAGCCGGGCGAGCCGATGTTCGGGCCGGGCTGAGCCGGCGGCAAGAATCGGAGACGGGACGATGACAGGCAAGGCGGTACCGGTGGGCATCAACCATGTCGCGCTGGAAGTGGGCGACATCCGGGAGGCGCTGGACTTCTACGGCAGCTTCCTGGAGCTCGAAATCGCGCGGCAGAGCGAGACGGCGGCCTTCGTCTATTTTGGCGACCAGTTCATAAATTTTTCCGTGGGCCGCCGACAGGGGCCGGACGACAACCGCCATTTCGGCATCGCCGTGGACGACAAGGACCTCGCCATCCGCCGGCTGGAGGAGATGGGCGTCGAATTGCTCGAAGGGCCGTTCACCGATTTCCTCGACCCCTGGGGCAACCGGGTGGAACTCACGACCTACACGAAGATTCAGTACACCAAGGCCGATCATGTGCTTCGCGGCATGGGCCTCGGCCATCTAGAAAAGGCGCCGGAGGCGGTGCAGGAGCTCGCCGCCAAGGGCATGGGCCCCGGCGAATGACCGCAGGCGGCGGACCGCCGCGACCGGACGACAGGGAGGACAGCATATGAGCGGGCGTTTCGGCTTCGCGCCGGCGGAGGACCGGCCGATTGCCTATCTGGACCGTATCCGCCGCTATTACGAGACGCTGGGCTACGGCAAGCCATACGAGTGGGCGCACTATGTCGAGACGCCCTTCGCGGCGCTGGAGAAGCCGTTGGCGGAGGCGCGGGTGGCGCTGGTTACGACGGCTGCGCCCTACCAGCCCGGCAAGGGCGACCAGGGGCCGGGCGCGCCTTACAATGCGGCGGCCAAGTTCTACAGCGTCTATTCCGGCGACAGCATGTCGGACCCGGACTTGCGCATCTCCCATATCGCCATCGACCGCGACCACACCACGGCCGAGGATATCGGCAGCTGGTTCCCGCTCCGGGAGCTTCGCGCCGCCGCCGGGGAAGACCGGATCGGGGAGGTCGCGCCGCGCTTCCACGGCGCGCCGACCAACCGCAGCCACGCGGCCACCATCGAGGTGGATGCGCCGGAACTGCTGGCGCGCTGCCGCGAGGACGGGGCCGACGCGGTCGTTCTTGCCGCGAACTGACCGGTGTGCCACCAGACCGTGAGTCTGGCTGCACGCGCACTGGAAGAGGCAGGCATCCCCACAGTCGTCATGGGCTGCGCCAGGGACATCGTGGAGCATGCCGGCGTGCCGCGCTTCCTGTTCAGCGATTTCCCGCTCGGCAACCCGGCCGGGCGCCCGCACGATCCGGACTCGCAGCGCGAGACGCTGGCTCTGGCGCTCCGGCTGCTGGAAAGCGCGCCGGGCCCGAACACAACGGTGCGCAACCCGCTCAAATGGTCGGACGATCCGTCCTGGAAGCGCGACTTCTCCAATATCGACCTCGTGCCGCCGGAAGAGATCGCGCGGCGCCGGGCGGAGTTCGACCGCATCAAGGAAGTGGCGAAGACCCGGCGCGAAGAGGATGCGGCCGCCGGCTGACCGGGCGGGAAATCCGGGCTATACCCTTCACGCAGACCGGAATCCGCAGGCGAGGAGCGGCCGACATGGAATATGCCGATGGCAGGATGCTGGCCGAGAAGGAGGCTGGGATCGGCTGGATGACCTTCAACAATCCGGCCCGGCGCAACGCCATGACCATGGAGATGTGGCAGGGCGCGGATGCCATCCTGGCCGACTTCGAGGCCGATCCGGAAGTGCGGGTCATCGTGCTGAAGGGAGCAGGCGACAAGGCCTTCGTTTCCGGGGCCGACATCTCGCAATTCGAGAAGAACCGCGCCGACGCTGCGGCTGCGGCGCGCTACAGCGCCGTGACCGATGCCGGCCGCCAGCGGCTCGCGGGCGCGGAGAAACCCGTGATCGCCATGATTCGCGGCTTCTGCATGGGCGGCGGCCTCGGCATCGCGATGACCTGCGACTTGCGCTTCGCCGCCGAGGGGTCGGAGTTCGGAATTCCGGCCGCCCGCCTCGGCATCGCCTATAATTTCGAGAATGTGCGAAGCCTTGTCGGCCTGGTCGGGCCGGCGCGCGCCAAGGACATCCTGTTCTCCGGCCGCCGGCTCCCGGCGGAGGAAGCCTATGCGGTCGGCCTGATCGACCGCCTGCTGCCGGGGGATGAATTGGAGGGCCATGTGCGCGACTACGCGGCCCAGCTCGCCCGGAACGCGCCGCTCTCGATCCGCGCCTCCAAGCTCACCATCCGCGAGGTGATGGCCGACCGGCAGGAGCGCGAGGCCGGGCTGATCGAGGCGCTGGGCAAGGCCTGCTTCGACAGCGCCGACTACCGCGAAGGCCGCACCGCCTTCATGGAGAAACGCCGCCCCGTCTTCACCGGCAGCTGAACTGCCGAGCCTGCTCCCGTCCGGCAGCCGGTCCGACCGGCGGCTTGTACGCCCGCTTGGGAAGGACACAACCGATGGTGAATACCAGCAACAACACCCCGGCGACCGAGCGCGGCGCCCACCCGCTGAATGCGCTGACGCCGGCCGAGATCGAGGCGGCGGGCGCCATCGTCCGGGCGTGGGACGGGTGGACCGGGACGACGAAGTTCGAAACGATCCGGCTGCACTATCCGGACAAGGCGGAGTGCCGGGCCGGGATCGCGGCCGGCAGGGCCGGCGGCAGCCGCAAGGCCTATGTGAGCATCTACGACACCGCCGCCAACAGCGTGAGCGAGCTCATCGTCGATCTCGTCGGCGGCCGGGTGGAAACGGCGACCGACGTGCCGGGCGCCCGTCCGGCCATCAATGTCGACGAGTTCCTGATCTGCGCCGAGACGGTGCCGCAGCATCCCGACTTCATCGCGGCGATGGCCCGGCGCGGCGTGACCGACCTCTCGAACATCCAGATCGATCCCTTCTCCGCCGGAAATTTCGGCTTCGACGACGAGGAAGGCCGGCGGCTGGTCCACTGCCTGGTCTATCTGCGCTCTGACCCGGCGGACAACGGCTACGCCCATCCGGTCGAGGGCCTGAATGTGCTGTTCGACCTGAACAGCGTCGAGGTCATGCGCGTCATCGACCATGCGGTCCACGAGGTCCCGGACGTATCCTCGAATTACCAGGCCGTGCGGCCGGAAATCGCGGCGAACCTGCGCGGCGACCTGAAGCCGATAGACATTTCCCAGCCGGCCGGCCCCTCATTCGCGGTGGAGGACCGGGTCGTGACCTGGGCCAACTGGCGCTTCCATGTCGAATTCCACCCGCGCGAGGGCCTGGTGCTGAACGACATCCATGTGCGCGGCGGCGAGAAGGCGCCCTGGCGGCCGCTCATCTGGCGGGCCTCGGTTGCGGAAATGGTCGTGCCCTACGGCGACCCCGCCTTCAACCACTATCGCAAGAACGCCTTCGATGTCGGCGAATACGGCCTCGGCCAGGTCGCCAACCCGCTCAAGCTTGGCTGCGACTGCCGCGGGCACATCCACTATTTCGACGGCGTGTTCACCGTGACTTCGGGCGAGC
>MPNF01000162.1 GCA_002238885.1 Alphaproteobacteria bacterium bin95
ACGGCCGCGTGAGCGCCGAGGTGGCATGTTTTGTTTCATCTGCACTCTGTATCTAGAGGCGGTCATACACGGCGCCCGGCCAACGGCCTCAAACTCGCACCGTTCCGGCTCCGCTGCTCAAGCTGCATCCCGGAGCCCGACGCCAAGTTAGCCCGGAAGTTCGCTTTTGCAAACCCTCCCTGTTGCGGGTGTCGCTGAAAAGAGAGAAGCGGCCCCCGTTCTTCCGGGAACCGGGACAGCCTCCACGATATGTCATGAAGTATCGCAACCGCCCGGGCGGAATGGGTTGGCAGAATGGAGCGGGGCCGACATAATCCTCGTCGCGTCATGCAAACCGGGAGGGGAACAAGCATGGGTAATATCACACGCGCCGTGGCGTTCGGCCTCGGCGTAGCGATGCTGGCGGGCTATGCCGGCACGGCGCTCGCCCAGAAGGACGGGGGCATCCTGAAATTCTACCACCGGGGCACCCCGCCCAGCGGCTCGATCCACGAGGAGGCGACCAACTCGACGGTTGCGCCCTATATGGGCGTGTTCAACAACCTGGTCATGTACAAGCAGGATGTGGCGAAGAACAGCCTCGACACCATCGTTCCCGACCTCGCGGAGAGCTGGAGCTGGAACGACGACGGCACCGAGTTGACCTTCAAGCTGCGCCAGGGCGTCGAGTGGCACGACGGCAAGCCCTTCACCGCTGCCGACGTCAAATGCACCTGGAACCTGGTGCTCGGCGAGGGCAGGCCGAAACTGCGCAAGAATCCGCGCAAGTCCTGGTACAAGAACCTCGAGGAAGTGACGACGAACGGCGACCATGAGGCCACCTTCCACCTGAAGCGGTCGCAGCCGGCCTTCATCGCGCTGCTGGCATCCGGCTATTCGCCGGTCTATCCCTGCCATGTGCCGCCGAAGAAGATGCGCACCGCGCCGATCGGCACCGGGCCGTTCAAGTTCATGAGCCTGAAGCAGAACGAGCACGTCAAGTTCACGAAGAACGAGAACTACTGGAAGGAAGGCAAGCCGCATCTCGACGGGCATGAGTGGACGATCATCAAGAGCCGCTCGACCCGCGTGCTGGCCTTCATCGCCGGCGAGTTCGACATGACCTTCAATGTCGACGTCACCATTCCGCTGCTGAAGGACATCGAGTCTCAGGCGCCAGATGCCGTCTGCGAGCTGGTGACCACCAATGTCAGCGCCAACCTGATCGTCAACCAGGACAATCCGCCCTTCGACAATGCGGATGTCCGCAAGGCCATGGTGCTCACCATCGACCGGCAGGCGTTCATCGATATTCTGGGCCACGGCGAGTACCAGCGGGGCGGTGCGATGATGCCACCGCCGTCGGGTGTCTGGGGTATGCCTCCAGAAGTCCTGGAGAAGGTTGCGGGCTACAATCCCGATGTCGAGGCGAACCGGGCCGAGGCGCGCAAAATCATGGAAGGCCTCGGCTACGGACCGGACAACCGGCTCAAGGTCAAGGTCTCGACCCGGAACATCGCCGTGTATCGCGACCCGGCCGTGATCCTGATCGACCATCTGAAGCACATCTACATCGATGCCGAGCTCGACACCGTCGAGACCAGCAACTGGCACGCCAAGGTGGCCCGCAAGGACTACATGGTCGGCCTGAACCTGACCGGCGCCGGCGTGGATGACCCGGACGCCAATTTCTACGAGAACTACTCCTGCGGTTCCCAGCGCAACTACACGGGCTACTGCAAGGAGGAGATGGAGGCGCTGTTCGAGAAGCAGTCGATGATGACCGACCAGGAAGAGCGCAAGAAGCTCATCTGGGAGATCGACAGGAAGCTCCAGGAAGACGCGGCCAGGCCGATGATCTACCACATCAAGTCGGCTCAATGCTGGCAGCCTCATGTCAAGGGCTTCGTCACCCATGTGAACAGCATCTACAACAACTGGCGCCTGGAAGACGTCTGGCTCGACAAGTAGCCGGACCCTTTCGACATGCGACGAGCCGGGGCGTCTTCCGAGGCGCCCCGGTTTTCCTGTAATCGATCTGCTGGCGAAAGCACGGGGAAGGGGGGCAGTCCTTGAGCGCCTATATCGTCAAGCGCTTCCTGTTGATGATCCTGACGCTTGTCGGGATGTCGATCATCATCTTCGTGCTGCTGCGGCTGATGCCCGGCAATATCGTCGATATCATGTTCGACTCCGCGGGGTTCGTGGATCCGGCGGAGAAAGCCAATATCGAGCGGGAGCTGGGCCTCGACCAGCCGATTCCGGTCCAGTATTTCGAGTGGATCCGGGGACTGATCGTCTGGGACCTGGGCTTCTCCTATGTGTCGGAAATGCCGGTGGTGGACGAGCTCCAGCCCCGGATACCGATCACCGCCAAGCTCGCCGCGCTCTCCCTCTTCTTTTCGGTCCTGTTCGGGCTGCCCCTCGGCGTCATCAGCGCCGTGCGCCAGAACTCGGCGATGGACTACATCCTGCGCTGCATATCGCTCAGCGGCCTCTCCCTGCCGTCCTTCTGGCTGGCCCTGCTGATCCTGATGGCCTTCGTGCAATATACCGGGACGATTCCGATCTACATGAATCCGCCGGAGAATCTCTGGGACGAGCTGCTCCTGTACAGCATACCGGCCGCCGCGGTCGGCTTCCGGTCTTCGGCGCTCATCATGCGGCTCACCCGGTCGTCCATGCTCGAAGTGATGCGCCAGGACTATATCCGCACGGCGCGCTCCAAGGGGGCGACCGACAACTCCGTCAACTACCACCATGCGCTGAAGAACGCGGTGCTCCCGGTGACGACGATCATCGGCATCGAGGCCGCGTTCTTGATCGGCGGGCTCATCATCACCGAAACGGTGTTCAACATTCCGGGCGTCGCGCATTTCCTGGTCGAGGCGATCCTTATGCGCGACTACCCGATCGTGCAGAACCTCGTGATGCTGATTGCGCTGGTGACGGTGCTCATCAACTTCCTGGTGGACATGCTCTACGCGGTGCTCGACCCGAGGATCAAATATGCCGACTGACCGATACGCCGATCCGGGTTGCAGGGAGCACGGCGATGGCTGAGATCGACCATCAAGCCGAATTGGGCCGCGCCGGCGCGCATGTTACCGGGCACTGGAGCCGGCTCCTGTTCTACATGCGCCAGCATCCGCTCGGCGCGGCCGGCGCCGTCATCGTGATCGTCTTCGTGTTTTCGGCGTTGTTTGCCGATGTGATCGCACCGCGCGACCCGCTGCATACTTCCGCTCCGGATTCCCTGAAAGAACCCGGAACCGCATTCCTGATGGGGGCCGACATGATGGGCCGGGATGTGCTGAGCCGCATCATCCACGGCGCGCGCATCTCGCTTACCGTCGGCGTGGCCTCGATCCTGCTCGGCGGCGTGATCGGAATCGTGATCGGCCTCATGTCGGGCTACCTGCTCGGCTGGTTCGACCTGCTCATGCAGCGGCTGATCGACATCATGCAGGCCCTGCCTCTGCTCGTGCTGGCGCTGGTCATGGCGGCCTCGCTCGGCCCGTCGCTGGAAAACACCATCATCGCGATTTCGATACCGCTTGTGCCCAACGTGGCGCGCGTCGTGCGTTCCAGCACGCTTTCGCTCCGGGAGATGCCCTTCGTGGAGGCGGCGCGGGCGGCGGGCATGAGCGAGCTCAGGGTCGCCGTGCGCCATGTGTTGCCTAACACGCTGGCGCCGCTGATCGTGCTGTTCACGGCGCAGCTCGGCGCGGCGATCCTGGTCGAGGCGTCGTTGTCGTTCCTCGGCCTCGGCGTGCCGGAGCCGCATCCGTCCTGGGGGCGCATGCTGTCCGAGTCTGCGGCTGAATATGTCCGGGTCGCGCCCTGGTTGGTGATCTTCCCGGGTCTTGCGATCAGCCTTGCCGTATTCGGCACCAATCTATTCGGGGACGCGGTCCGCGACATCCTCGACCCGCGGCAACGGAGTTGAGCGGCAATGGGGTTCGAAACATGACCTCCGACATGACGCCCGCCCTCGAAGACGAGGCTCCCGTTGCGGCCGAGCGGGCTTTGTCGGGGGAACTCGCCCTCGATGTGAAGGACCTGCAAACCTGGTTCTATACGCGCCAGGGAATCGTCAAGGCCGTGGACGGCGTCTCGTTCGACCTGCGCAAGGGCGAGACGCTCGGGATCGTCGGCGAGTCCGGCTGCGGCAAGAGCATCACCGCGCTCTCGGTGATGCGGCTGGTGCCGGGCCCGCCGGGGCGCATCATCGGCGGGCGGGTGACACTGGACGGGCGCGACCTGCTCGATCTTGACGAGTCCGAGATGCGGCTGGTGCGCGGCAACGACATTTCGATGATCTTCCAGGAGCCGATGACCTCGCTTAATCCGGTGCTGACCATCGGCTACCAGATTGCCGAGGCGCTTATCCTGCACCGGGACATGAGCCGTCAGCAGGCGCTTGTCCGGGCGGTCGAGATGCTCGACATGATGCGCATTCCGGAGGCGGCGCAGCGCGCCAGGGAATACCCGCACCAGCTTTCGGGCGGCATGCGGCAGCGGGCGATGATCGCCATGGCGCTCGCCTGCAACCCGAAAGTGCTGATCGCGGACGAACCGACCACGGCGCTCGACGTGACCATCCAGGCACAGATCCTGGACCTGATCGTCAGCCTGCAGCAGGAGCTCGGCACGGCCGTCATCCTGATCACGCACGATCTGGGCGTGGTCGCGGAAACGACCCAGCGCATCATCGTCATGTATGCCGGCCGGAAGGTGGAGGAGGCGGATGTCGTGCCGCTGTTCTCCAACCCCATGCACCCCTATACCCACGGCCTGATGGCCTCCGTGCCGCGCCTCGCCATCATGAGCGGCGCGGACATCGACGCCACTGAGCGCCTCGAGGAGATTCCGGGCATCGTGCCGCCGCTGAACAACCTGCCGCCCGGCTGCGCTTTCGCGCCGCGCTGCCGCTTCGCGGACGACCGCTGCCGTGCCGAATATCCGCCCTACCGGGAGAAGCAGCCCGGCCACTGGGCGGCCTGCTGGCATTCCGAGCGCCTGTTCGGAGCCGCCTCGTGAACGCCGCTCAGGAAAACGGGGCCGGGCCCTCCGTGCTGGAAGTGGAGGGGCTGAAGAAGCACTTCCCGGTCAAGAAGGGACTGCTCTCCCGCCATGCCGGCAAGGTCTATGCCGTCGATGGCGTCAGCTTCGAAATCGGGCATGGGGAGACGCTCGGGCTGGTCGGCGAATCCGGCTGCGGCAAATCCACCGTCGGGCGCACCGTGCTGCGCCTGATCGACCCGACCGAGGGCACGATCCGCCTCAGCGGCCGCGATGTGACCCATCTCAGCAAGACCGACATGCGTCCGGTGCGGCGCGAGATGCAGATCATCTTTCAGGACCCCTATTCGTCGCTGAACCCGCGTATGTCGGCGGGCGACATTGTGGGGGAACTGCTGCGGGTCCACGGCCTGGGAACCTCCGCCGAGCGGCAGGAGTGGGTAGCCGAACTGTTCGAGCGGGTCGGCCTCAGCCGCGCCCAGATGGACAGCTTTCCGCACGAGTTCTCCGGCGGGCAGCGCCAGCGTATCGGCATTGCGCGCGCCCTTGCGCTCAACCCGAAGCTGATCGTTGGCGACGAACCGGTCTCGGCGCTCGATGTCTCGATCCAGGCGCAGGTCATCAACCTGCTGATGGACCTGCAGCAGGAGTTCCGGCTTTCCTATCTGTTCGTGGCTCACGACCTCGCGGTGGTCGAACATATCAGCCATCGGATCGCGGTCATGTATCTTGGCCGCATCGTCGAATACACGGACAAGCGGACACTCTTCACCGACCCGCAGCACCCCTATACAGAAGCGCTCCTGTCGGCGGTTCCGGTGCCCGACCCGCGTCTTCGGCGGAAGAAGATGGTGCTCCAGGGCGACGTACCGAGCCCGATTAGCCCGCCGTCCGGCTGCCACTTCCACACGCGCTGCCCCTATGCCGAAGAGCGTTGCCGGATCGAGTCCCCGCCACTGCGCGAAATCGCCCCGGGCCACACGGTCGCCTGCCATCTGCGCTGAGGCGGCGGACGGGCCGCGCCGCCTTGACAGCGCCGCCGCCTAGCAAGCAGTCTGCCCGACTGGAAGAGGGGAGGGCGTTCGTCCTGATGCGCCGCTGGCGAGAGCCACATGTATAGCTATATCGTGCGTCGCGTGGCGTTCGGCGGAATCACAGTGTTCGGCGTATCGATCATCGTGTTCCTCATCATGCGCGTCATGCCGGGCGATCCGCTCACGGCCATTTTCGGGCCCGAGGGCATGACCAAGCTCACCGAGGCGCAGCGGCAGAGCTACATGGAGGAGCTCGGCCTTGCGGACCCGTTGATCGTCCAGTACGCCAACTGGCTCTGGGATATCGCCAAGGGGGAGCTCGGCCGCTCGTTCTTCCGGGCCGAGAGCGTCGGCGAAATGGTGTTGCGCCGCGGCCCGCTGACAGCGCAGATCGCCATCCTGTCGGTGATCCTCTCCTGGATCCTTGGCATCCCGGTGGCGATCATAAGCGCGCTGCGCCCCAATACCGCCGCCGACAACACCGCCCGCGTGATCTCGATCACCTGCCTTGCCGTGCCGGGGTTCTGGCTCGGCATGCTCATCGTGCTGGGCCTCCTGTTCGGCTTCGGCTACCGCGCGCCGCAGACCGCCGCCGGGGCGGGCCTGTTCGAGGA
>MPNF01000163.1 GCA_002238885.1 Alphaproteobacteria bacterium bin95
CACTTCAACTATCTGGGCGAGGGCTTCCTGTGCCTGTCGGTGGCGCTCGTATTCGGGTATCCCGGCAATCCCTGGGCCTGGACCTACTTCGTCTTCATCGTCTCCTTCTTCCTCTGGCGCCAGATCGCGGACGACAGGCAATGCGCCGAGAAATACGGCGCCGGGAAGTGGGCGGAGTACCGGGCGCGGGTGAAATACCGGATTGTGCCCGGCGTCTATTGAGGGGGCATTCCGCTCCGGTTGCGGGGACGCTTGCAAGTTCCGCGACGCTCGGCGACAAGGGAGGAGATGGCAGAGGGGAAATTCAGCGTGGCGGTCGAGGCGTATTTCGCCGACCTCGCGCGCGTGGAGGCGTCCGGCGGCGCAACGGCGGAGCGGTCGAACTACGGCCCGCTCGCCAACCTGCTGAACGCCGTCGGCGCGTCCCTCAAGCCGAAGGTGTTCTGTGTCGGCGAGCTTGCGGACCTGGGCGCGGGCCATCCCGATTTCGGCCTCTTCGCAGCGAAACAGGTCCGCAAGGGCCAGCGGCGCGAGGGGCAGATGCCGGAGCGCGGCACGGTCGAGTTGAAACCGGCCGATGACGATGCCTGGCTCACGGCGGACTCTGACCAGGTCAGCCGCTATTGGGGCCGCTACCGGCTGGTGCTGGTAACGAACCTGCGCGATTTCGTGCTCCTCGGCGAGGACGGGTCCGGCCGCCCGGCGAAGCTCGAAACCTTCCGGCTGGCGGAGAGCGCGGAAGAGTTCCGCCGCAGGCTGGAGAAGCCGCGTGCCTTCGCCGGCGAAGCCGGCGCGGGCCCCGGGGAATATTTCGCCCGCGCGCTCTCTCACCGCGCCGCGCTGGCGGAGCCGAAGGACCTCGCATGGCTGCTCGCCTCCTATGCGCGCGACGGCCTCGCGCGGGTCGAGGCGGCGGGCGATGCCCCTTCCCTCAATGCGGTGCGTTCGGCGCTGGAAGAGGCGCTGGGCGTGCGCTTCGAGGGAGAGAGGGGCGCGCGTTTCTTCCATTCGACCCTGGTGCAGACGCTCTTCTACGGCGTCTTCTCGGCTTGGGTGCTGTGGGCGCGGCAGCGCCCGCCGCCCGCGGGCGGCCTCCACTGGCGCGCCGGCGGCTGGGCTCTGCGCGCGCCGGTGCTGCGGCCGCTCTTCCAGCAATTGTCGGACCCCGGCCGGCTCCAACCGCTCGGTCTGGTCGAAGTGCTGGACTGGACCGCCGCCGCGCTGGACCGCGTGGACCGGCCGGCCTTCTTCTCGCGCTTCGCCGAGGGCGAGGCGGTGCCCTATTTCTACGAGCCGTTCCTGGAGGCGTTCGACCCCGCGTTGCGCAGGCAATTGGGCGTCTGGTACACGCCCTCGGAGGTGGTCCGCTACATGGTCGCCCGCGTGGACCGGGCGCTGAAAGACGATCTCGGCATCCCGGAGGGTCTGGCAGCGGAGAACGTCTATGTGCTGGACCCCTGCTGCGGCACCGGGGCCTATCTTGCGGAGGTGCTGCGCCGCATCGCGGCCAATCTGGAGGAACAGGACCTCGGCGCGCTCGCCGGCGCAAGGGTCAGGCAGGCGGCAACGGAGCGCGTCTTCGGCTTCGAGATCATGCCCGCGCCTTTCGTGGTCGCGCATATGCAGGTCGGCCTCACCATGCAGGACCTCGACGCGCCGCTCGCCGAGGACGGGAACGAACGCGCCGGCGTCGCGCGCCTCTGTGTGGCGCGTGCCCCCCGGCGGCGCGCCCCCCCCCCAGCGCGCCCCCCCGCCGCCCCCCTCGCGGAGGACGGGAACCAACGCGCCGGCGTGTTCCTCACCAACGCGTTGACCGGCTGGGAGCCGCGCACAACTAAACCCCTCCCCTTCCCGGAACTGGAAGATGAGCGCGACCGCGCGGAGCGGATAAAGCAGGAAACGCCGATCCTCGTGATCCTCGGCAACCCGCCCTACAACGGCTTCGCCGGCATGGCGGTGGACGAAGAACGGGAACTTTCCACCGCCTACCGCACGGCAAAACGCGTCCGCCGGCCGGAGGGTCAGGGGCTGAACGACCTCTATGTCCGTTTCTTCCGCATGGCCGAGCGGCGCATTGCGGAGAAGACCGGACAGGGCGTGGTCTGCTTCGTCTCAAACTATTCCTGGCTGGACGGCCTCTCCTTCACCGGCATGAGGGAGCGCTATCTGGAGGCGTTCGACGCCATCCGGATCGACTGTTTGAACGGCGACAAATACAAGACCGGCAAGGTCGCGCCGGACGGCTCGCCGGACCCTAGCATCTTCTCGACGGAGGGCGATCCGGTCGGCATCCAGGTCGGCACCGCCATCGCGACGCTCGTGCGGAAGATGGAGCACCGGCCCGCCGGGACCGTCGAATTCCGGCATTTGTGGGGACAGGCCAAGCGCGCGGAGCTCACGGCGACGTCGGAAACGGGACCGGGCTCGCTCTATGAGGATATCGAACCCGTGCTACCGCTTGGCCTGCCCTTCACACAAACGACGGTGAGATCGGACTGGTTCGGCTGGCCATCGTTACCCGAACTGTTTCCTGCGTCTTTCCCTGGCGTCCAAACGGGACGCGATGCTTTTGTTGTTGATATCGATCTTGATCGGCTGAAAAAGCGGTTAAACGATTATTTCGATATCTCATTAACGCATGAAGAAATCGCGCGCCGGTATCCACGTGTTATGGCAGATACGGCGCGCTTCAATGCCAAGAAGGTACGCGAAACTCTAATAGCACGTGGTGGGCCAGTCAATTCTAATTTCTTCCGATATTCATATAGGCCGTTCGACAATCGTTGGATTTACTGGGAGTCAGATACAAAGTTATTGAGGGAAAAAAGTCCACGTTATCCATCACAAATCTTTGAAGGAAATTCTTGGATCGAGGCTCGCGAAAGAGAAACTGCGGAGACTTTCGCGCGTGGAACTTTTGTTCGTCATCTCTCTGATAATTTTGGCAATGGCTTTTCGACTTATTTTCCGACTTGGCTCCAAGATGAAGACCTTGGCAATGGTTGTGACGACTTTCGTAGGGCCAATCTGACGGAAGCTGCTCACAGGTATCTGAGGCGCTTAAACCTAGGAGTCGAAGACTTGTTCTACCATGCGCTCACTACCCTGCACGATCCGGCATACCGAGAAACCAACGCCGGGGCGCTGCGCATGGGCTGGCCGCGCATCCCGCTGCCCGGCTGGCCAGACAGCGGGGACGAAGGCGCGGCGGCAGCCCTCGCCGGATCGGCGGCACGCGGACGGAAACTCGCCACGCTGCTGGATCCCGAAACGCCCGTCCCCGGCGTGACGCACCCGCCGCTCCGCCCGGAGATCACCGTGCTGGCCCTCCCGGCCACCGTAAGCGCGCGATACATGGATGGGGACGACTTCGCCCTGACCGCCGGCTGGGGCCATTACGGCCGGGGCGACGCCGTAATGCCCGGTCAGGGCCGCGCCGTCGAGCGCCCCTTCACGCCGGAGGAGCGCGCCGCCATGGGCGCAGCCCTGCCCGCGCTCGGTGAGACGACCTTCGACATA
Organism: Alphaproteobacteria bacterium bin95; assembly: GCA_002238885.1. GTDB lineage: Bacteria > Pseudomonadota > Alphaproteobacteria > Bin95 > Bin95 > Bin95. The sequence continues at coordinate 3,520 of MPNF01000163.1, forward strand.
TACCTGAACGCCAACGCATACTGGCGCAACGTCCCCGCCGCCGTCTGGAACTACCGCCTCGGCGGCTACCGCGTCCTCAAGAAATGGCTCTCCTACCGCGAGAGCAAGGTCCTCGACCGCCCCCTGCGGATCGAGGAGGTGCAGCACTTTGCAGAGACAGCGCGGCGGATTATGGCCATCTTGTCGATGATGGCGGCGAAGGCGAAGACATGACTGCTGATTGCAATTGCCCGATCTGGGGAACGCCAGCCACCGAGCCGCCGTCGAATGGAGACGGGCGCTATATCGATTCGCCCCGTGCTGGAGGCCGGTATTTCATATCCGGCACGGCCGAAGAAATGCTCAAGAGTCGCGACGTTTCCTTGAAGGCATACTTGACCACATGGCTGATCGACCAACGACGGCTCGGCGTTGACTGCCCGGAGGTAACGTCCGATACGCTGAAGAGTGCCGATGCGGGTCGCCCGCTTTCAATCCGCGAGAGAGCTGACAAGTATCTACGATTTCTTGCGAATCTTGAACCATATCCGGGCAGCGGATTTCCGGCTATCAGCTATGAGCACAGCCAAAAGAATTTTCTCTTGGCGCTTTCACAAATAGAGTCTTCAGTGGACCCATCGGCTATTGACTTACAGAGACGCGAACTGAGATTTTTTGGAGATTATCTGGAAGAACAGAGATGGATCGAGTCTTATGATTGGAGAGGGTATTCCCAATATGGATTGACTGTGCCGGGACATATCCGACTGACCGAATTGGAAACAATCCACATTCCTTCATCGAGAGCCTTTATCGCGATGTGGTTCGACGCCTCCATGGACAATGCTTGGGAGCACGGCATTGCTCCGGCGGTCGGCGATGCTGGATACGATCCTGTGCGGATAGATCAGCAGGAACATGTGAATAAAATCGATGATGAGATCATTGCCGAGATACGCAGGGCACGCTTTGTTGTGGCGGACTTCACTCAAGGAGCCGCCGGTGCTCGCGGTGGCGTGTACTATGAGGCTGGATTCGCGCACGGTCTCGATATTCCGGTCATATTCACCTGTCGGGCAGATTCACTTGACAAGGTTCACTTCGATACCCGGCAATACAACCATATTGTGTGGAGGGACCCCGAGGAATTGCGAGGGAGCCTGAAAAACCGCATCGCCGCCGTAATCGGGGACGGACCCAACAAGACAGCGAATTAATAAGGGCTTGGTACGTCCTTGCAGGGGCCTATTGCCTGCCTGTCGTTATGCACCGCGCGGCCGCCTCTCGCCCCGCTCCTACCGGTCCGCCGTGCCCGTCGTCACATTGAGGTGGCGGGCGAACAGCGCCCGGTTTCGTCTTCCTTCGACACGGCGGGCGTCGCCGAAGCCTTTGCGGCGGCCTTGCGGCGGCGGGCGAGGCGCTTTCTGCGTTCGAGGCCGTGACGCTTCAGGAAGCGCTGCACCGTTCCGAAGCCGAACGCGAGGCCCTCGGCGGCGAGCGCGGCGCGCAGCGCGTGGATGCCGAGTTCCGGGCGCGCCTCCAGAAGGCGGAAAACCCGCTCCCGCTCCGGCTCGATGAGCGACGGGCGGCAGCCGCCCTGCCTGGCGGGCCGGAGCTGACCGCGCCCGCGATACTGCCGCACCCACCGGGAAACGCTGGCTCCGGCGACCTCGAAGAGCCGGCCGGCAGCCCGCGCGCTCATGCCCCTCTCCACGACCGCCGCGACCGCCCGGCGCCTCAATTGCTCGTCGACCGGCCGGCCCGGCTTCCGCTCTGCCAGCGGTTCCGTCATCGCTCCTCCCCGCTGCAATGCAGCCATGCGACAGGTTGAGTGGGTTATCGGCGCCGAATTCGATGGAAATTGCGCCGGTCCGGCCGGCCGGCGGACGCACCTCTCCCTTCGAGCGACCACCGGCCGGCCGCCAGGATTGCGCATTCGATTTGCCGGATACGGAGCGGCGCGGGATAGTATGCAACCGCCCGCTCCTCCGGCTGTCTCGTCAGGTCATGGTCCCGTTCGCTCCCGTCGGACATTTCCTCCGGGAATGAATATAGAACAAATGCGGCGCAACACAACCCATGTCAGGAAAATAAACTCAGCTTCGCCGGTCACGTCAGGCGATCACGCGCTCCAGGGGCAGGCCGCGCACGTCCATCTCGAAGGCCAGGCCCTCGACCGGCGGGCGCGCATAGGTCCACTGGATGCCGTCGGGCGCGGCGCCGCGCGCGACGATTTCAGGGCCGAAGAGGCCGTGGATCTCGTGGACGGTATAGACTTGGGCAGCGGTCGCGTCCGCCCAGCCGAAGCCGAGCGCGGCCATGCGGCTCTCCATGGCGCCCAGCACATAGCGCGCCTTCTCCACCATCGCATCGGGCGAGGTGTCGCCGAGGCGGATGATCCGGTCCCGGTATTCCCCCGGCCCTTCCGGCGCCTCGCCGGAGCCCGCGATGACGAAGGTTCCGGCCTGTCCCCCGTCGTCCGGCACGGCGGCGCCAACGCCGCCATCCGAACGGTTCGTCGCGTTCTGCGCGACGGTGTAGCAGAAGGCGTGGAAGCCCGGTTCGGCGGGCGGGTCCGCCTCCGGGCAGACATTCGACCGCGCGACGGGATTCTCCTCGTCCCGGAAAATGCCCCAGCGCTCCAGCGTCTGCACATAGGCCCGGTTGAAGGCGACGAACCCCTCTTCGCTGAACTGTCCGGGCGAACGCAGCTCGCAGGCGCAGAAGGCCGTCATCGGCCGCCCGGCGGCCTCCAGATGGGCCTCAATCCGCCGGAAGCCCGCCTCCAGCGGCACGAGGCGGTGGAAGCGCACCCGCTCGATCCGGAAGCCCGGCTCCGCCGCGACGCCGCCCGAATACTGGAACCGCCCCCGGATATAGCGGTATCCGCCCGGCGCGAATGTCGCCACCTCTGTCATGTCCGCCCCTCCCTGGCCTTTTCGACTTGCAGGTTAGCATACCGCCCGGAAGCAGCCGGCAGACCCATGACACTGGCAGGGAAACCGGGCTAGGCTCCCTCCCGATTATATCCGGGGGCGCTGGAGAGGGCCGATGAACGAAGAAGACCTCTGTTTCACGCCGGCAACCGCGCTGGCGGCGGCCGTGGCAGCGCGCA
>MPNF01000164.1 GCA_002238885.1 Alphaproteobacteria bacterium bin95
GGCCGGACCAGCGCCGGCACCTGGTAGCAGAGCGACTTGCCCGCGCCCGTCGGCATCAGCACCAGCGCATCCTCGCCCGCGACCACCGCGTCGATGGCCGCGCGCTGGTGGCCGCGAAACGCCTCGAAGCCGAAGACCCGCCGGAGGACCTCCAGCGGCTCCGGCACCTGCAGTCCGTCTCTGGAGGGCGTCAGCCCTGCAGCGCCTTTTCGAACAGCGCGGCCGTGCGCCCGTTGGCGAGCGCGGCGTTCTCCTCGTCATAGGGCTGGCCGCCGATGCGCGCGAAGGCGTGGTCCATGCCCGGATAGGAGTGGACCTCCGCATGAGCGTTGCCGGCGAGCCCGTCCCTGACCGCCGCCTGCGCTTCCTTCGGCACGAAGCCGTCTTCCTCCGCGATATGCAGCATGAGCGGGGCGGAGATGTTCGCCGCCTCGTCCAGCATCTCCTCGATGCCGACGCCGTAATAGCCGACATTGGCGTCGAGGTCGGCCCGGCAGGCCAGCATGTAGGCGAGCTTGCCGCCAAGGCAGAAGCCGACCGTGCCGATCTTGCCGTTGCAGCCCGCCATGGCGCGCATATGCGCGGCGGTCGCCTTCAGGTCGTCGATGCCCTTGTCCACGTCGAAGCCCTGGTAGAGCTCGAAGGCCTTTTTCCACTCCTCGTCCGTTTGGTCCGTAATGTCCACGCCCGGCTCCTGGCGCCAGAAGAGGTCCGGCGCGACGGCGACATAGCCCTGGCTCGCCCAGTATTCGGCGATGTCGCGCATGGCGTGGTTGACGCCGAAGATCTCCTGGATGCAGAGCACGCCCGGCCCGGAGCCCGAGGCCGGCATGGCGCAATAGGCGGTGAACTCTCCGGAGCCGTCATTTGCCCGGATGGTGATGGTCTCGGCCATGTGGCCCTCCCTCTCGAACTGCGGGGCCCGTCCAACGAGCCCATGAAACGATGCCGGCGCCGACTCCCTCCCGACAGGAATGCCGGTCCACACCCTCCCGGCCACCATAGCCACGGGCTGCGCCGCCGCACAAGCCGGCCGGCGGAAAGGTTGGTGTCCAAACACCGCAATAGCAACAAATGACGCAAACAATACAACCGGCGCCCAGCATGACGGTCGGCAACCGGGTCGCTCAAGCTGCCGCAAAGGGCAGCGATGCGCCCCGGCTGACGAGCTGACGCCATCCGTGCCATTCTCGCACCCGGGCAAACGACCTGCGAAGACGGAGGTTCGATGGCGGCGATTGCGGTTACGGGAGCCAATCGGGGGATCGGGGCTGGCATTGCGGCGGCGCTGGCGGAGCGGGGCTTTGTGGTGGCCTGCCTCACGCGCTCCGGCCGCGGGCCCGAGGGGCTGGATCTGCCGGCCTGGCCGGTAGATGTGACCGACACGGCCGGCCTCGCCCGCGCGCTCGACGCGGCGGCCAAGGAGCTGGGCGGGCTGGAGGGGCTGGTCAACAATGCCGGCGTCCATTTGCAGGGGCCGAGTGCGGACTTCCCGGTCGAGGACTTCGCCCGCACCATGGCGGTCAACACCACCGCCGTCTTCGCCGCAGCGCAGGCGGCCTATCCGCATCTCAAGGCCAATGGCGGCGGGATTGTCGTCAATCTCGGCTCCTACTGGGAGCGGCTCGGCGTGCGCGCCAACACCGCCTACTGCGCCTCCAAGGCGGCCGTCTCCGGCCTGACCCGCTGCCTCGCGGTGGAGTGGGCGCGGGACAATATTTCCGTCTATACCGTCGCGCCCGGCTATGTGGAGACGGACATGAATGCCGAAATCCTCGCCAGTCCCCGGTTTCGCAACTGGCTGGAGCGGCGCATCCCGGTCGGTCGGCCCGGAAGCGTGGACGAGGTGGCGCGTTTCGTAGCGCTGCTGTTCGCCGAGAAAATCCACTACCTCACCGGCGAGACCATCGTGATGGACGGGGCGCAGAGCATAAACCAATGACCGTTCTCGACCGTCTCGACGCCCGCCTCGAAGCCCTGCCGGAAGAGGAAGCGGCGGTGCTGGAAGCCGTGAAGCGCCTGGCCGAGCGCGTCGTGGCCCCTGCCGCCGCCGCCCTCGACGCGGAAAGCCGTTTCCCCTGGGACAATCTCGCCGCGATGCGGGAACTCGAACTCAACCGCATGTTCATTCCTGAAGCTTATGGCGGCGCCGCGCTCTCCTTCGCCTGCTACATCCGCGCGGCGCACGAGATGGCGCGGGCCTGCGCATCGACCGGCATCGTCTGGTCCACCGTGTTCCACGCCATCAAGCCGGTGATCGACTTCGGGAGCGAGGAGTTGAAGCGGCGCGTGCTGCCCCGCATCGCGGATGGCGGCCTCGCCTCGCTCTGCATCACCGAGACCGATGCCGGCTCCGACGCCACCGGCATGCGGACCCGCTTCCGGCCGGAGGGCGGCGATATCGTCATCGACGGCGCCAAGACCTTCATAACCAGCGGGGATGTGGCGGACGTCTATGTGCTGTTCGGCAAATGGACGGAAATCGAGGACGGCCGCGGGGCGATCACGGCGCTTGTCGTCGAGAAGGAGGCTCCCGGCATCGGCGTGCTGCGGCTCGAGGACAAGCTCGGCCTGCGCGCGAGTTCTACCGCCGCGCTTGCCTTCGAGGGCGTGCGGGTCCCGCGCGCGAACCTTATCCTCGGGCCGGGCGAGGGGCTGAAAGTGCTGTTCGGCGCGCTCAACAAATCGAGGCCTTCCATCGCTGCTCATGCGCTCGGCATCGCGCGCGCCGCCTTCGACGACGCCGTGGCCTATATCGGCGCCCGGCGCCAGTCCGGCCGCCGCATCGCGGACTTCCAGGGCATCCAGTTCATGCTGGCCGACCTCGCCACCGAGCTTGCCCAGGCGGAGCTCTGGCTCGGCTATGTCGCCGGGCTGGTGGACGAGGGGCTCGACGATATCGGCATCGAGGCCTCCATGGCCAAGCTCACGGCGTCCGACCTCGCCATGAAGGCCGCCGATATGGGCGTGCAGTTGCATGGCGGTTACGGCTATATCAGGGACTATCGCGCGGAACGGCTGCTGCGCGATGCCAAGATCACCCAGATCTGGGAAGGGACCAACCAGGTCCACCGTCAACTTATCGGCCGCAGTTTCGCGAGGCGCCCATGACCCAACCCCATCTCCTCTCCGGCCTCGACGCCGCCGCCGCCATCCGGGCGGGGAACCTGACTTCCGAGAGGCTGGTCGAGTCCTGCCTCGCACATATCGAGGCGCGCGACGAGCAGGTCGGCGCGTGGATCCATCTCGACCCGGAAGCCGCGCTCGCGGAAGCACGGCAGCGCGACCGGGAGGAGCCGCGCTCGGCGCTCCACGGCGTGCCGGCCGGCATCAAGGACATCATCGACACGCATGACATGCCGACCGGCTACGGCTCGCCGATCTACACGCCCGGCAACCGCCCGGCCTGGGACGCAGCCCCCGTGGCGCTCTTGCGCGAGGCGGGCATGGTGGTGCTCGGCAAGACCGTGACGACCGAATTCGCCATGCGCCATCCGGGCAAGACCCGCAACCCCGCGAACCCGGAGCACACGCCCGGCGGCTCCTCGCAGGGCTCGGCCGCCGGGGTCGCCGACTACCAGGTGCCGCTTGCCATCGGCACCCAGACCGCAGGCTCGGTCGTTCGCCCGGCCTCCTATTGCGGCGCGGTCGGCTTCAAGCCCACCTTCGGCACGGTGCCGCGCGCCGGCGTGAAGCCGATTTCCGAGACGCTGGACACTGTGGGCTCCATGGCGCGCACGGCCGCCGACGCCGGCGCCTTCGTACAGGCCATGGCCGGCATTCCCATCGAGCCTGTCGAGGCGCGGGAGGTTCGTTTCGCCGTCTGCCGGAGCCCGGCCTGGCATGCGGTAGAGCCGTCCTCCGCCGAGGCGATGGAGGTTGCGCGCGCGGCTGCCGGCGCCGGACCCGGCGACCTGGAACTGCCATCGCCCTGCGACGAGATACTGGCTGCCCACGATGTCATCATGCCCTATGAGGGCGCGCGCCTGCTCGCTTACGAATACCGCATGCGCCGGGAGGACATGAGCGAGGCCATCCGCCAGGTCGTGGAGACCGGGCTCGGCATCGACCGCGACCGCTATCTCTGGGCGCTCGTCGTCCGCGAGGCGGCGCGTGCGGCTTTCGAGAGCGTCTTCGAGGACGTGGATGCGCTGATTACCCCCGCGGCTCCGGGCGAGGCGCCGGAAGGGCTCGGCTGGACCGGCTCACCCGAATTCAACCGCATCTGGACGACGATGGGCGTGCCCTGCATCACCTTGCCGGGGTTTTCGCCCGGCAACGGGCTGCCGGTCGGGGTTCAGCTCGTCGGCCGAACGGGCGGCGATGCCGACCTGCTCGCCGCCGCCGCCTGGCTGCATCCGCGCCTCGCCGGGTGAGGACGGCCATGGGCAGCTTCGAGGCCTTTCGGGCGCTTCCCCACGCGATCACGCTGCTGGGCATGTCGGGGGTCGGCAAGACCGTGCTCTCGACATCGCTGCGCCGGTCGGCCAACTGGTACCACTATTCGGCCGACTACCGCATCGGCACGCGCTACCTGGCCGAGCACATACTCGACAACATCAAGTTCAAGATCATGTCGATGGCGGACCGCTTCGTCGCCGACCTGCTGCGATCCGATTCGATCTATATCGAGCACAATATCTCGGTCGACAATCTGGAGCCGGTCTCGACCTTTCTCGGCATGTACGGCGATCCGGATGCGGGCGGGCTCGACATGGAGACCTTCCTCTGGCGCCAGGGCCTTTACCGGGACGCCGAGATACAGTCGATGCTCGACATGCCGGACTTCGTCGCCAAGGGCTGGCGGCTCTATGGCTGCGAGAGTTTCGTCAACGACGCCTCCGGCTCGCTCTGCGAGGTGGTCGATCCCGACAACCCGGTGGATCCGGTGCTGGAACGGCTCACGGGCCACAGCCTGATCGTCTATATCCGCGCGGACGCCGCCTTCGAGGAGACGCTGAAGGAGCGCGCCCGCACCCATCCGAAACCGCTGTTCTATAATCCCGACTTCCTGATGCCGCGCCTGGAGGGCATGCCCGGGGACGGCGCGGGCGTCGATCCGGTTGGATTCGTGCGCCCGCTCTTTCCGGAGCTGCTGGCCTTTCGCCGGCCCCGCTATGAGCGCCTCGCCCGTCACGGCCTGGCGCTGGAGACCGCAGACGTGTTCCCGAGTAACAGCGTTCCCGATGCGGACGGCTTCCTCGCGACCCTCTGGGAGCGCGGCGGCGACCGGCTGGACGGCTATGTCGAGATCTGCGAGCGGCGCCGGGCGGAAAGGAAGGGCGCCTGATGGCCATTCGGCTTGCAGAGGGACTGCCGGCGGCGGCCGAGCTTGCGCGAGAGGGCGTGCCGCTCTTCTCCGACGACCGGCCGGCGCGGCGCGTCCTCATGGTCAACCTCATGCCGGAGAAACAGAAGACCGAGCGCCAGATCGCGCGCAAGCTCGGGCTCGCCGGCCCCGATATCGCGCTCTCGCTCGCGGTTCCGTCGCGCTACCGGGGCAAGAACGCCGATCCCGGACACATGTCCGCCTTCTACGGGGGGCTGGAAGCGGCGGATCAAGCGGACGGCGTGATCCTGACCGGCGCGCCCATCGAACTGCTGGACTTCGACAACGTCGATTACTGGGAGGAAATCGCGCATATGCTGGACGGGCTGCGCGCCCGGAAGACGCCGCTGTTCACGCTCTGCTGGGCGGCACAGGCGGCGCTCTACCGCTATTACGGCGTGCCGAAACACGCGCTGCCTGAAAAGCGCTTCGGCGTGTTCGAGCACCGGATCGCCGCGCCCGCGAGCCCCGCCATGGCCGGGATCGAGGGGCCGGTGGCGATGCCGGTCTCGCGCCATACCGAGACACGCCGCGAGGATCTCGAGCGGGCCGGCGAGGGCCTCGACCTGCTGCTGGATCATGACGAGGCGAATGTCGGCGCGATCGCGGAGCCGGCGCTCGGCCATGTCCACGCGCTCAACCATTTTGAATATGAGGCGGGGACGCTCGACGACGAATACCGCCGTGATCTCGGACGCCGCGACGACGTGCCGGCGCCGAAGGCCTACTACCCGGACGACGACCCGGCGCAACCGCCCGGGGACCGCTGGCGCGCCGCCGGCGAGCGCTTCTATGCAAACTGGGTGGCCATGCTGGCGCGCCGGGAGCAGGACCGGTGAGCTACACGCTATACAACCGGCCGGGCTCGGGCGGCTTTGTGGTCGAGGCGGCGTTGACGCTGGCGGAGGCGCCGTTCGAACTCGTCGAGCTGGACTCGAAGCGGGGAACGCCCTTGCCGGAGAGTTTCCGCGAGACCAACCCCTGGGGCCAGTTGCCGGTCCTGCTCCTGCCGGACGGCACGGTCATGACCGAGACCTCGGCGATCCTGATCCACCTCGCGGCCTGCTTCCCGGAAAAGGGCCTGGCGCCCCCGCCCGGCACGCCGGCGCACGCGGCCTTCCTGCGCTGGACGGTCTTCGCCAATATCAATCTTTACGAAGCAGTGCTCAGGCGGGGCTACCCGTTCCGCTTCACCGACGATCCCGAGGGCCATGATGCGCTCCGAAGCGCCGCGATCCGCCGCATGGGCGAGGCGCT
>MPNF01000165.1 GCA_002238885.1 Alphaproteobacteria bacterium bin95
ACGAGCGGCGAGATCGTCATCGACGGGCAGAACGTGCTGGAGTTCAAGGGCGCCGCCATGCGCCGCTGGCAGCGCGACTGCGCCATGATCTTCCAGCAGTTCAATCTCGTGCCGCGTCTCAACGTCGTGACCAACGTCATGCTTGGCCGCCTGAACGGGCACGGCACGCTCAAGAGCATGTTCAACATCTTCGGGAACCATCAGATCGAGATGGCCCTGTCCGCCCTTGAACGCCTGGGCATCGCGGATCAGGCCCTGCAGCGGGCGGAGACTCTCTCCGGCGGCCAGCAGCAGCGGGTGGCCATCGCCCGCGCGCTGACCCAGGAGCCGAAGATGATCCTGGCGGACGAGCCGATTGCGTCGCTCGACCCGCTCAGCGCGGAAGTGGTCATGAAATCGCTGCGCCAGATTCACGAGCGCGACCGTCTGACGGTGATCTGCAACCTCCATACCCTCGATACCGCGCGGACCTATTGCGACCGCGTGCTCGGCATGCTGCACGGGGAGATCGTCTTCGACGGCAGTCCCGAGGAACTTACACCCCGGGTCGTACGCGACATCTACGGCGCCGACCAGGAGATCAAGGAGTCCACCACGTCGACGTCCCTCGCCGGACAGAAGAGCGCCGGACGGCTGGAGCCGGCCGTGGTGCCCGCTTGAGAACCGTCATCCCCCACCGGACCAACCACCCACCCGCAACCACAGGAACAGGAGCGATGAAACTCACCAGAATTCTTATGGCCGCCGCCGCAACATTCATGATTGCGACGAGCGCTCAGGCTCAGGGCAAGATCTCGGAATTCCGCATTGGAATTCTGGGCGGTGAAAACGCCTCGGACCGCCTGCGCAGCAATGCCTGCATCGAGGAGAAAACCGAAGCCTTGCTCGGCGTCCCCACCAAGTTGTTCGCGCCCGCCGACTACAACGGCGTGATCGAGGGGCTCCTGGGCGGCAACCTGGACCTCGCCTGGCTGGGCGCCTCCGGGTATGCAAAGGTCTATCTGACCAATCCGAATGCCGTGGAGCCCGTCCTCACAAAGATCAATACCGATGGATCGTTCGGCTATTACTCGATCGGCTTCACCCGCGTGGAAAGCGGCGTCAAGACTCTCGCAGACATGAAGGGCAAGAAGTTCGGCTTCGGCGATCCGAACTCCACGTCCGGCTACCTGATTCCGTCGATCGAGATTCCGAATGCGGGCTACGACATGAAGCCCGGCAAGCACTTCGGGGACGTCGTATTCACGGGCGGCCACGAGCAGACCATCGTCGCGGTGGTCAACGGCGATATCGACGCCGGCGTGACCTGGGCCGACGGCCTCGGAAACTGGGAAGACGGTTTCAACAGCGGTGCGCTCCGCAAGGCCGCGGATGCCGGTCTTGTCGACATGACCCAGCTCCGGGAGATCTGGCGCTCGAAGATTATCCCGGAAGGACCCATCGTGGTGCGCAAAGACCTTCCCACCGACGTCAAGCTTAAGATGGTGGGAATGCTGGCAAGCCTGCCGTCCATGGATCCGGAATGCGCCTACGGCTTCATGGCCGGCAAGATCAAGGCGATCGCCCCGATTTCGCACGCCGACTACGAAATCATCGTCGAAGCACGCAGGCGGAAGTCATCGTAGCTCGCGCCTCGTAGATTGTTGAGAGGCGGCCTCGTGTCTGGCGGGGCCGCCACTTTTCCCGAGCCACCAACTCCATTGTTGTCATGAGCGTTGTCTCCGGCCTGACGTCGGAACTTTCGCGCGCCGAAAGACGCCGCCAGCTCTATTCAATGGCTCTCGCCGCCATCCTGTTTGCGATCCTCGTCTTCGGCTATGGGCAGGCGAACGCGATGAACTCGGGCGGCTTCATCCAGGGGCTGTACAAGTTCTTCGAGTACCCGAGCGAGATCGTCATCGAAGCCTGGCAGGCGCGTGGCGAGTTCCTGGGTCTTATGATCCGTTTCCTGCCGGCCCTTATCGAGACCCTGAACATCGCCGCCGTGGCGACCATTCTCGGCGGCGCATTCGGCATGGTCTTCGCCTTTCTCGGCGCGAGCAATCTGGCAGTCTGGCCCGCTGTGGTTCCCTTTGCCCGGCGCACGATGGACATGATGCGCGCCTTCCCCGAGCTCATCATCGCGCTGTTCCTCATCTTCGTCCTGGGCACGAGCCCGGTGCCGGCGATGATCGCTGTCGCGCTCCATACAACCGGCGCGCTCGGCAAGCAGTTTTCGGAAGTGAACGAGAACATCGACCGGAATGCGATCGAAGGCCTGCAGGCCTGCGGCGCAAGTTGGCTGCAGCGGATCCGGTTTGCCATCCTGCCGCAGGTCCTGCCGAACTATCTCAGCTATTTCATGCTGCGCTTCGAGATCAACGTGCGTGCGTCCGCCATTTTGGGATTCGTCGGCGCTGGCGGAATTGGGTCGGAGATGCGCCGGACGATCGGCTGGGGCAAGGGCGCAGGCGACGAGACGGCCGCGCTCTTTCTCTTGCTGATTCTGTCAATCTTCGCGATCGATCAGACGTCGTCGTATCTGCGCCGCCGCCTTACCGGGTCCGGGGAGGTGGGGTAGATGGCCAGCATGAACGCATCAGCGCTGCCGCACGACTTGGATCACCGCCGGCGGCAGGCTGTCTTTGCCGCGGTTAACCGGACGGCGCTGACGAACATCGCCCTGTTCCTCGGTGTCCTGGTTTATCTGGCCTACGCCTGGGTCGCCTTCGACGTTTCCGGACTGATCTCCAGCGCGCGACCGGAGCGCGCTGTGCTGCTGGCGACAGACTCGGTGGCCCACAAGGTCCACGTCACCAAATCCCTGCGCACGGACGACGTGGAAGTCACCGTGGAAGGGGAACGAACGGCCACCTATGAAACGCCTCCCGAGTGGGTCGAGATGTCGCCGCAGACCGTCCACGCGGATCTCGGAAATGGCTACACGGTCCAGATCACGGATCACACCGTCCACTTCGACGTTCCGGGTTATGGATTGATTACGATCGAGGCGACGGCGGACGAGGGCATTGTCACAACTCTGCCCGAGGGCCCAACGCCGTCCTGGCTCCGGGCGACTCCGGCGAAGTTCGATGCGCGGCCCACATTGACCCGGCGCGTGCAGGTCTCGCGCGCGCGGATAGAAGTGCACCGTTTCTTTCTCGGCTGGGAGAACTTCTTCTTCCCGTTCAGGTCCGAGCTGAACGCCTATTCGGCGGGCGAGTTGTGGTCGCTGGCGTTCAGTGAAGACCGTCTGACCGAAGACCTGCCGAACTGGCGCTACATCCTCGGCACGTTCTGGGACAACCCCGACTGGCAGCACGGCAATGTGTTCGTCGCCCTGCTCGAGACCCTGCTGATGGCCGTGCTCGGAACCCTGACGGCGGCTTTCGTCGGCTTGCCGCTTGCGCTCCTGGCCGCCCGGAACTTCACGCCGGCGCGGATTCTCCAATTCTTCGTCAGGCGCCTGTTCGACTTCCTGCGGGGAATCGACATGCTGATCTGGTCGCTGATCTTCATTCGCGCGTTCGGCCTGGGTCCGCTGACCGGCGCCCTCGCCATCGCCTTCACCGACACCGGCACGCTCGGCAAGCTGTTTTCCGAGGCCCTTGAGAACATCGACGAAAGGCAGGTCGAAGGTGTCAGATCCACGGGCGGGAACAAGCTTCAGGTCTACCGCTTCGGCGTCATCCCTCAGATTCTCCCGATCTTCCTTTCGCAGGGCCTCTACTACCTCGAATCGAACACACGCTCCGCAACGGTCATCGGGGCGCTCGGCGCCGGCGGCATCGGCCTGATGCTGGTCGAAACCATGCGGACCTCCCGGGACTGGGAAAACACACTCTACATCATCATTCTCACGGTTATTCTGGTGATGGCGATGGACAGTCTCTCCGGTTGGATCCGGCGGCGCCTGATCCATGGCAGGGAGGCGAAATAGCTCCCTGGGTCCTGTCCAACCGGTCGAGACAAACGGGACGGAATGATGTTCCGAACGATCAGCGACGGTTGTATCCCTGCATGAGCGCTGCGGACCCCAGATACGCAATCTACTTCGCGCCGCACTGTGGGGATCCGGTGTGGCGGTTCGGGTCCGTGTGGCGCCGGTCCGTGGAGGGCGTGCCCGTTCCGCCGGCCCCCGAAAAGCAGTCGAACGGCGGCCATGTGTTCAGGTAATGTTTCCTTGAAAATCAACCTTCTGGCAGGAAACTGCGAAAAACCCCGGTGGAAGGACTTGCATTCCAGTGCGGCGTCACTAGAATATATAGGGAACAAATGTGGGAAGAAGCATCCGGAGGCCGCTTCCGCCCGCGTCGGCGCCGGCGCGGAAAAAAGCCCTCGATTCGGCCAACGGGCGAAGCGCGCCCTGCGTCCGGCTCGCGCGCATGGGCGCAGGCGCAATCAGGCGCGCGAACCGCGCCGGCGCTAACGCGCGCCGACGGGCGGGCGCGCGATACGCGCGAAACAGGGTCCCGCCGCGCAGGGCAACCGGGCGGCGGCGCAAACGCCGCCATCTGCAATGTCCGCCGCGTTCAGCGCGGCGGCGGGGAGGACGGAGCGAAGACGGACGGAAAGGAGAGACCGTGGCGAAAACAGGAAAACGGACGGAAGACCCGGAGCGCCAGCCGCCGGACCATGACGAAACATGACACATCACGACATCGCGGGGGCCCCGCATGACGAAACATGACATTTCATGACGTCGCCCGGCCCCCTCATGACAGAACATGACGTTTCATGACACTTCCCGTCATGCCCGGACTTGTTCCACTGCTGTCCGGTTTAGGTGAGGAGCCATTGGATTGCGGTTTGTTTGTTGCATTTGGGGGGCGGAGGTTGAGGCCGGATGAGTTGATCGATGCGCTTTCGGTGCATGAGATTGGCGCGCACGAGGCGGGCGAAGGCGAGCGGGGATTTGACGGTGCTCTGGGCGGCCTTTGCGAGGTGGAGCAGCAGATAGGCGATCAGGGCGACGGCGACCTGGATGCGCACGGCGTTCTCGCTGACGCCGAGGAAATGCTTGATCTTGAGGTTCTGCTTGACCCAGCGGAAGAACAACTCGACGGCCCAGCGCCGCTTGTAGAGATCGGCGATCTCCCGGGCCGGGGCCTCGAGGTCGTTGGAGAGGATGCGCAGCACCTTGCCGGTGTCGGTCCTGACCCGCACCTCGCGCACCGGCTTGGAGAACGGGTTCTTGCGGCTCCGGGCCTGGCGTTGCGGCAGCAGGCCGATGCGGTCCGAGAGAATGTTGCCGTCTTCGGGCAGGGTGCGTTCGGCGCTCACCGTCAACGGCGTGTTGGACTTGAAACGGGTGACAATGCGGCAGCCGGCACCGTCCAGCGCGGCCCACCAGCCGTAATCGTAGTAGCCGAGGTCGAAAACGTAAGTGGCGCCGGCCTCGACCGGCATCTCCTTCGCCGCCGTGATGTCGTTGACCTTCGCCGCCGTGACCGAGGCATAGATCGGGCGCTCGCCATCCGCATCGTAGATCACATGGACCTTGGCACCGCAGGCCTTGGACGAGAAATGCGCCCACTCCGACCCCCGACCGCCCAGGCGAACGCCGGTCGCGTCGATCAGATAGGTCGCCTCGCCGATCTTGCGCCGCAGGCCCCGCCCGGCGCAACCGGCCATCTCCGCGAACAGCTCGGCAAACAACCCGGCCGGGCGTTTGGCATTGGCGTCGGCCAGCGTCGAACGCTGCACGGCCCGACCGCCCACATGATAAAGGCGCGCCTTGTGGCTGTGCAGGCCGCCTACGATCTCCCGCAGGCTCCCCGCTCCGGAAAGCTGGCCGTAAAGCAGCGCAATCAACTGGTCCCGGCTGCGCAGGCGACGCACCCGAATGTCCGCTCCGTGGGCCGCGACCAGACGGTCGAACCATGCCCAGGGAATACGCTTCAACAGGTCGTGGAAAACGCTATTGTGGTGGCGCATGGCGTTGAGCCTCCTCCGTGTCCAAAGCGTTCGCAAACCGCTGGACACAAGTAGAATCAATGCCATGCAACCCGTCCACAAAAAATAAACCGGACAGCAGTGGAACAAGTCCGGGCATGACGGAAAGGACGGGAAGGACGGGAACAGGCCTGGGGGCATTGGGGGCGGAGCGTGACGCAGCGCCCCGGTGGAAGCGGCGGGCGGAGCCCCGCACCGCCAAATCCGGTATAAATTCCTCCACAATCCTTGTATTCTGCCTGTTTGTTCCCTATATACCCCCAACACCTGTGCCAACCGCGAGGAAACGGGGCGATGACGTGGACGTGAACCGGGGCGCCGGGCGGCGCCTTGCGAGCGATCTTGGGGTTGTGTTGAGGGGCGGACGCTCAACCGGACAGGTGCGCGCGCCCGCCGGCTGGCGAAAGGCCCCGGTGCGTTAGACCCGGAACGCCGGCCGCCGCGGGCGGCGCGGTAATCTGGAACGAAACGGGCGGGAGCCGCCCGGGAGGAACGATGACGGAGAGGGCGGTGGAAAGCACGTCGGAGGCGATGACGGACGGCATGGCGGGGCCGAGGCCGGGCAAGGCGGTCGGCGAGGACCTGCGCCGCCGGGCGGTGGCGGCGGTGCTGGAGCGGGGGATGAGCTTCGAGGCAGCG
>MPNF01000166.1 GCA_002238885.1 Alphaproteobacteria bacterium bin95
AACCGAGGGATGGTCCATCAGGTTCTGCCCGACGCCGGGCAGGTGATGGCGGACCTCTATGCCCATGTCGCCGAGATGGCCGGCCGGGCCGATGCCCGAGCGCAGCAGATGCGCCGGCGAATGCACCGAGCCGCTGCAGAGCACCACCTCGCGGCCCGTGAAGGTCTCCGACTTGCCCCGCCGCTCGGCCTTGACGCCGACCGCACGCAACCCGTCGAACAGGATCTCGGTCACCTGCGTCTCGGACCGGATTTCCAGGTTCTCGCGCAGCCGCGTCGGCGGGTCGAGATAGCCGATCGCCGTCGAGACCCGCCGGTCGTAAAGGTTGGAGACCGTGACCGGGAAATGGCCGTCCTCGAAGGCGCCGTTCTGGTCGGTGAGATAGGGGTAGCCGAGGTCGGTCATCGCAGCCGCCACCGCCTTGGCATAGGGCGTCCATTCCTGCTGGTAGATGCGCCGGATCGGGATGCGCCCCTCATTGCCGTGGAGCGCGCCGTCGAAATCCATGTCGCGCTCGAGCTTGCGGAAATAGGGCAGGCAGGCTTCCCAGTTCCAGCCTTCGGCGCCCTGGCGGCCCCAGTCGTCATAGTCGTTCGGCGAGCCGCGGTTCGCCATCTGCCCGTTGATCGACGACCCGCCGCCCATGATCCGCGCCTGCTCGTAATTGCGCAGCTCGGGCTTCTCGCTTTCGGGCAGGTTCTTGTTGACCGGCTGAAGCCGGACCCGGAGCTTGTTCCAGGTGTAGTCCGGGTTGAAATAGGCCGTGCCGGGATAGCTCGAATGCACATCCGGCGGAATCGCCCCGTGCGGCGTGTCGATGCCCGCCTCCAGAAGCAGGACCCTGTTGGCGCTCCTGGCCGAAAGCCGGTTCGCCATGACCGAGCCGGCGGACCCGCCACCGACGATGATGTAATCGTACTGCATCGCAACCCTCCCGGAGGCCATTCTTCTATGCGGAAGGGAAAATGGGAAGGCTCGCCATGACGGGCACGGGAACGGTGTTGACAAACCCGGTCGGTAATACAACACTCAGGTAAGTAAGTGTATATGGCAGTGGGAGCCGGCCGGTGGCGACGGACCGCGAAAGGCTGATGAGGGAAGCGGCGGCGCGCGGCAAATACGCTCCGCTCTACCGGCATCTGCTGTCGCTCCGGTCGATGACCGAGTGGCGGACCGGTTTCGGCGCGCTCGAGCGGGTGCTGGGTTTCCGCCTGCCGGACTCGGCGCGCCTGCACCGGCCCTGGTGGGCCAATTCCCGCAAGGGCAGCGGCCATTCGCATGCGCTCGCCTGGCAGGCGGCGGGCTGGCGGACGGCGCGCGTCGATCTGGAGGCGGAGACGCTGGCGTTCGAGAGAGACGCAGCGCAGCCGGTGGCAACCGGGTCCATGCGCTACGGAGAGGGAGGCGACGATATGGGCAGGTTGACGGAAGGCCTCCGTGAGGCCCCGGCATCGATCGGCCTGCCAACGCAGCGGGCGGCGCGCCGCCGCTCGCACGACTGGAACCTGGACCGCGACTTCCCGGCCCGGAACCTTGGACCCTGGCCGGAAGGCTTCACCGTAAGCCGCGAGCAGATTTACGACGACATGGGCCGATTGACCGGCGGCCCGCAGGATGGTGACGAAGACGACCGCTGATCGGCATGTTCATCGACACCAACCTGTTCGTCGCAGCGTGCAATGCGCTGGCGCCCGACAATGAGCGTGCCCGCGCATTGCTCGCCCGTGTGCAGGCGGATGCCCCGCCCTGC
The DNA here is from genome assembly GCA_002238885.1 of Alphaproteobacteria bacterium bin95. GTDB lineage: Bacteria > Pseudomonadota > Alphaproteobacteria > Bin95 > Bin95 > Bin95. The sequence goes on from MPNF01000166.1 coordinate 1,751, forward strand.
CGCATAAGCCGGCAAGTGATGCGCGAATATCTCGCCGCCGCGACCCGGCCGCAGACCTGGTCCTGTCCGCTGTCCACAATCGAAGCACTTGCCGACGTCTCGTGGATGGAGGGAGCGTTCGAGGTGCTGGAGGACGGGCCGCAGGTCATGGACACGCTGGCAAGGCTCTGCCGCGAAATACCGATGGGCGGGAAACAGGTCCACGATGCCAACATCGTCGCCACTATGCTCACGCACGGCGAACGACGCCTGCTGACCTTCAATATCCGCGACTTCCGCCGCTTCGCAGCCCATATCGACATCGTGGACCCGGCCGCTGCGGCATAGGCCGGCCGCTTACCCGCCCCCGTTCCTGAGCCGGTCGGGAACCGCCAGGCGGCTCCAGGGGAAGGCGTGGATGCTGTCCCGGCCCGGCAGGAAGACGCGCGGCGGGCGGGCGAACAGCATGCGGACGGCCGGGTCGTGGACATCGAGGCCGCCTGTATAGGCGCCGAAGGCCGGCAGCAGCAGGCGCCGCCCGTCCGTGGCGAACACCCGGCCGGAAACCTGCCGCCGGCCCGTGGTCACTGTCGCACGCGGATGGAGATGGCCCGCGACCTCCCCCGGCGCCGGACCCGGATGCGGCTCATGGTGGAAGACCAGCGGTCCCGCGCGCCATTCGGCGAGCGCGCGCCCGCCGAAGCCCGAAGGCGGCTCGGGGTCGTGGTTGCCCCGAAGCCAGAGCCCGTCGCCGCTTCGCGCCAGACCGGCCAGCGGCGCCCCCCCCCCCGCCGAAGCCCGAGGGCGGCTGGGGGGCGGGGTTGCCCCGAAGCCAGAGCCAGTCGCAGCTTCGCGCAAGCCCGTCGAGACGCTCCGCCGCGCCGCGGTCGAGGCGCGCGCCGGCATCCCGGTCGTGGAAGCCGTCGCCGAGCGACACCCAGCGCGCCGGGCGGTAGCGCCGCGCCAGCGCTTCCAGCCGGTCCAGCGTTGCATGGCTGTCATAGGGCGGCAGCAGCGCGCCGCCCTCCGCCGCGTAGGCCGACCCCTTGCCGAAATGCAGGTCCGCCACGACCAGCGTCTTCGCCTCCGGCCACCAGAGCGCGCCCGAGGGGTCCGCTGCCAGCGACGCCCCGTTCAGCCGGAAGGCGGCCGCCTTCAAAGCGGGAGTTCCGCCATGTCCGCGCCGCTCATGGCTTCGGCCACCAGGTCGCTTTCGCTCTCCGCGGCCGTCTCGGCCAGCAATTCCTCGATGGCCCCGCCATAGACGAACTCCTTGCCGATCTCGAGCAGGACGGGCACGGCGAGCGGCGACACGCGGTCGAGCCGGCGGAGTTCGATTCGGCCCCTAGCGCGCGCGAGCATTTCGCCCAGGCGGCGGATGTCGGTCAGACCCCTGGCGGCGTCGCGCCGCGTTGCGCGCAGCAGCAGGTGGCCCGGCTCGTGCCGGCGCAGCACGTCGTAGATCAGGTCGGCGTTGAAGGTGACCTGGCGCCGGGTCTTCTCCCGGCCCGGATGGCGGCGCTCGATCAGCCCCGCCACGACCGCCACATTGCGGAAGGTGCGCCTGAGCAGGGTGGACTCGGCCATCCAGTCCTCAAGGTCGTCGCCCAGCATGTCCTCGGAGAACAGCTCGTCCACCGCCTCCGCCTCGCGCAGGCTCCAGACCGCGAGCACATAGTCGGAGGCGCAGAAGCCGAGCGGGCCGAGCCCGGCGCGCTCCATGCGTCTCGTGAGCAGCATACCGAGCGTCTGGTGGGCGTTGCGCCCCTCGAAGCAATAGGCGACGAGATACCACTTGCCGCCGCGCGGGAAGGTCTCGACCAGGAGGCCGCCCGGACGCGGCAGCACGGAGCGCCAGTCCTGCGCGCGCAGCCATTCGAGCACGTCGGGCGGGAACTCCCGCCAGCGCCGCCGGTCGGCGAGCAGGCCGCGCACCCGTTCAGCCAGATGGGTCGTCAGCGGCAGCCGTCCGCCGCCATACGCGGGAATGCGCGGCGCCTCGCCCGTGGCCGGAGAGGTGCGGATGGTCATTTCCCGGATGCCCTCGAAGCGCAGCATCCGGCCGGCGAATACGAAGGTGTCGCCCGGCGTCAGCGTGTTGGCGAAATACTCCTCGACCTCGCCGAGCACGCGCCCACCGAGCCTCACCTTGAGCGTCACGGCCTCGACGATAGTGCCGACATTCATCCGGTAGCGGCGCACGACATCGCCGTTGGCGGCCCTCAGCCGGCCGGCGGCGTCGCGCTTCAGCCGCCGGTAGCGCTCATAGGCGCCGAGCGCATAGCCGCCCGTCGCCACGAAATCGACGGCCTCCGAGAAGGTCTTGCGGGTGAGCCCGCGATAGGGGAATGCACAGCGCACCTCCTGGAACAGCGCCTCCTCCTCGAACGGCCCCGACGCCGCGACGCCCGCTATATGCTGCGCCAGCACATCGAGGCCGCCCGGTTCCGGCGCGTCGCCGTCCAGCGTGCCCGCCCGGATCGCGTCGATGGCGGCATGGCATTCCAGCACCTCGAAGCGGTTTGCCGGCACCAGCAGCGCCTTGCTCGGCCGGTCGAGGCGGTGGTTGGAGCGCCCGAGCCGCTGGAGCAGCCGCGCCGCCCCCTTCGGCGCACCCACCTGCACCACCAGGTCCACATCGCCCCAGTCGATGCCGAGATCGAGCGAGGAGGTGGCCACGACCGCCCGGAGCCGGCCCGCCGCCATCGCCGCCTCGACCTTGCGCCGCTGCTCCGGGGCAAGGCTGCCGTGGTGCAGCGCGATGGCGAGGCCGTCCTCGTTGAGGTCCCACAGCCCGCGAAAGATCAGTTCCGCCTGGGCGCGGGTGTTGACGAACACGATGGTCGTCCGGTGGTACCGGATCGCGGCGTGAATCTCGTCCAGCGCATAGACCGCCATATGGCCCGACCAGGGCATCGGCCCGCGCATCCTGGCGATGGCGATTTCGGGCGCGATACCGCCGCGGCCGACGACAACCTCGACATCCGGCTCCCGCCCGGCGCTGGGCGACAGCCAGCCGGCGAGATAGTCCCGGTCAGCGACCGTGGCCGAAAGCGCGGTCCGCCGCGCGCCGGGCGCCATGCCGCCGAGCCGCGCCAGGCCGAGCGAGAGCAGGTCGCCGCGCTTGTTGTCCGCGAGCGCATGCAACTCGTCGACGATGACGCAGCGCAGCCCGCCGAACAGCGCAGATGCGTCCGGCCAGGACAGCATCAGCGCCAGCGACTCGGGCGTTGTCATCAGCATTTGCGGCGGCTTGCGGCGCTGACGCTCGCGCTTGCGCTGCGGCGTGTCGCCGGTGCGCGTCTCCACGCCGATGTCGAGGCCCATTTCAGCAATCGGCGCTTCGAGATTGCGGTGGATATCGACGGCGAGCGCCTTCAGCGGCGAGATATAGAGCGTGTGCAGGCCGGGGCGCGGCGCGGTCGCGAGATCGGCGATGCTCGGCAGGAAGCCGGCGAGCGTCTTGCCGCCGCCGGTCGGCGCCACCAGCAGGGCCGAGCGCCCGGCCTCGGCCGCGCGCCACATCGCCAATTGATGCGCATGGGGCCGCCAGCCGCGCGTCCGGAACCAGTTCCGGATTGCGGCGGGCTGCGAGACCCCCGTGCCTGCCTCCATGCCGCTGCGCTTCCTTCCCCCGGCCCGAGCAGGCCATAGTAGCGCGATGGCGGATGCGCTCGAAGACTGGCTCCGGCCGACGCCGGCGGGCCTCTGGTGCGAGCCGGGCGGGTTCCATATCGACCCGCAGCGGGCCGTTCCGCGCGCGCTCGTCACCCACGGCCATGCCGACCACGCGCGCGCCGGACACGGCGCGGTGCTGGCGACGCCGGAGACGCTGGCGATCATGGCGCTGCGCTACCCTCGCGACCGCCCTGCCCGGCAGCCGCTCCGCTATGGCGAGACCGTGCAGGCCGGCGGCGTCTCCGTCCGACTGGCCCCGGCAGGCCATGTGCTCGGCTCTGCCCAGGCCGTGCTCGAATATCGCGGACAGCGGGTTGTCGTCTCCGGCGACTACAAGCGCACGCCGGACCCGACCTGCGCCGCGTTCGAGCCGATTCGCTCCGATGTCTTCATCACCGAGGCGACCTTCGGCCTGCCGGTCTTCCGCCTGCCGAACGACTTGGAAGAGACCCGGCGCCTGCTGCGCTCGGTCGAGGCATTCCCGGACCGCTGCCATGTTGTCGGCGTTTACAGCCTCGGCAAATGCCAGCGCATGCTGGGCCTGCTGCGGCGCGCCGGCTACGACCGCCCGGTGTGGCTGCATGACACGCTGGAGCGGATGACCGCACTCTACCGCCAATTCGGCATGGACCTCGGAGAGACGCGCCCGTTAGGAGATGCCCGGGGCCTAGCGGGCGAAATCGTGCTTCAACCTCCCGGGCCGGAGCAGCGGACAGACCGTTTTGCCGAACCGGTGAAGGTGTTCGCGTCGGGATGGATGCAGATTCGCGCCCATGCCCGCCGGCGGGGCGTCGAACTCCCGCTCGCCATCTCCGATCATGCCGACTGGATCGGGCTCACGGCTACAATTGGCGAGACAGACGCATCCGATATCCGTGTGACGCATGGGGCACCCGACGCCCTGATCCGCTGGGCGCAAAGCCGGGGCCTCGACGCGCGACCGCTCGAACGGGCGGACAGTCACAGCGGATGAGGGCCTTCGCAGAGCTGCTGGACCGGCTGGCATTCGCGCCCTCGCCTGCGATCCGCGTCCGGCTCATGGAGCGCTATCTCGCGCAGGCGCGGGACCCGGACCGGGGCTGGGCGCTCGCTGTGCTCGCCGGCGGCCTCGACACCGCCCGCATCCGGCCGGCGGTTTTCCGGGCGCTTGCCGCGGAGC
>MPNF01000167.1 GCA_002238885.1 Alphaproteobacteria bacterium bin95
TGGTGCGTCGAAAGCTGCCCGCCGCCGTAGCCATTCCCCCCTCGGAAGAGCAAGGCCTTCCATGACGCCGTCCTCGACGAAATCCTTCAGGAACGTGTCGTCTCCAGCCGAAACCGGCAAAACCCGCACGCCGTCAAACGCAAAATGAGCAAGTTCCCACTGCGCCGGCCGGACACCCCTCCACTCCCTGCCGTCAATCCAGTCAACAGCATTAGAGTCATAAAGTGAACAGTATTGGGGCTAGCCGGGCGTGTCCTTACCGTCGGCGGATGCGAGCAGGGCCTCGGGGTCCGGCACGCCGTAGTCGCGGCGCGCGCCCTCCGGCGTCACATAGCCGTCGGCCAGGTCCTCGCCCAGCCTGGCCGGGTCGCGCTCACCCGGAGGGCCGTAGCCGCCCGAACCCGGCACGTCGAAGACCACGAGCCCGCCCGCCGGGGCGTCGAAGGAGCCCTTGCTGTTCAGGATGCGCTCGGCCCCGTCCGCATCGACGACCGAGATACGCGCCGGCGCGCCGGCCGCCCCGCCCTCGATGCCAAAGGGCGGCGACTTGGTGCGCTCGCAGCATACGGTGGCGCGGGAATCGCGCTCCAGGATGCGCCAGGTCCGGCGCGCGCCGAGCCCGCCCCGCCAGCGGCCTGCGCCCCCGGAATCCGGCAGCAGCTCGTATGATTCCACCCGCACCGGGAAGCTCATCTCGATGACTTCCACCGGCGTGTTCATGGTGTTGGAAATGCCGCTGGCGACCGCGCTGATGCCGTCCCGGTCGGGACGCGCGCCGAAGCCGCCCTTGACCGTTTCGTAGCTGACATAGTGCTCGTCGGTCCGGTAGTCCGTGCCGCCGAGCGTCAGCACCGCCGAGGTGCCCTGGGAGCAGGCCATCACCCGGTCCGGGATGACCGCTGCCAGCGCGCCGAACACCATGTCGCAAATCCGGTGCGACATCTCGTGATTGGCATAGACCACCGGGGCCGGATATTGCGCGTTCACCACCGAGCCCTCCGGCGCGACCACCTTGACGGGACGCCAGGCACCGGAGTTCGGCGGGACGACGCCGGCGGAATCGACCGCCATCTTGAGGCCGGCGAACACGCCCGACGAGGTGACCGAGAGCGGCGCGTTCATCGGCCCGGCGACCTGCGGGTCGGAGCCCTCGAAGTCCGCCGTCACTTCGTCGCCCCGCTTGGCGATGCGCAGCCGGATATCGAAGGTCTCGTCCCGGTTCGAGCCGGGAGCGATGATGCCGTCCCCGTCGCAGAAGTCCTCGAACGAGCCCTCCCCGTCGGGAATGTCGCGAAGCAGCGCCCGCATCATCGCCTCGGAATAGTCCATCACCTCCTGCATGATGCGCTTGAGGTTCTCAGTGCCGTATTTGCGGGCGAGCGCGGCGAGCCGCTCGCAGGCCCGGCGGTTGGCCGCGACCTGCGCGCGCAGGTCGCCGCGGCGCTCGGCCGGCGTGCGGACATTGGCGAAGATCAGGTCCTCGACATCGCGGTTGACGGTCCCGGCCTTGTGGATGCGCACCGGCGGCAGGCGCAGCCCCTCGCCATAGACATCCGTCACCGCGCCGTAGCTTCCCGGCGTGGCGCTGCCGATATCCGGCCAGTGGGCGCGCACGCAGCAGAAGCCGAGGAGCGCGCCGTCGACGAAGGCAGGCGAGACGACATTCACATCCGGCAGGTGCGAGCCGCCGAAATAGGGGTCGTTGTGGACGAACACGTCGCCGGGCTCGATCTCGTCCCAGGCGCGCACCACCGCCCGCACCGCATCCGGCATCGAGCCGAGGTGAATCGGAAGGTCGGGGCCCTGGGCCACCATGTCGCCCCGATCGTCAAAGACGCCGCAGGAATAGTCGCCCGCCACCTTGAGGATGGGCGAATAGGCGGTCTTGGCGAGCACCACCTTCATTTCCTCGGCCACCGCATAGAGGCTGTTCTTGACGACCTCGAAGGTGGCGGCGTCGGTCTTCACGACGGACGGATGGGAAGCGGCCATGTTACGCACTCCTCGTCATCAGGATGAATCCGCGCTCGTCGCGCCGGGCGCGCCAGCCGGGCGGCACGGCCGTGGTGCAGTCCATCTCCTCCACGATAAACGGGCCCGGTCGCCCTTCCGCGCCGGTGGGCAGATCGCTCCGGGCAACGACCGGGCAGCGCACCCGGCTGCCGAACAGCACCTCGCGATCCCGCTCTCCGGCGGAACCGGCAGGCGCCTCCGCGTCGGCACGAAACTCGACGCCCGGCAGCCGGCCCGTGGCCGTGACGCGGACATTCACCATCTGCACCGCCTCGTCGGGGTTCTTGTGCCCGTATGTTCGCAGGTGCCGGGTGTGGAACTCGCCTGCGAGCGCGTCCAGCATCTCGGGCGTCACGGGGCCGTCCCCGAGCGGCGCGGTGAGTTCGTACGCCTGCCTGGTGTAGCGGCAGTCGGCGGAGCGCTCGATGGACCGGTCGGCCTCGGGCAGCCCGGAATTGCGCAGCATGGTCCGGGCTGCGCCTTCCAGTTCGGCGAGCCGCCGGTTGAGCGCATCCAGGTCCGCCTCGTCGATTCGGGTATAGAAGGTGTGCGAGTAGTCGCGGCGAAGGTCGGTGGCGACAAGGCCGAGGGCCGAGAACCCGCCCGGAATCGGCGGCACGATCACTTCCTCTATGCCGAGCTCTTCGGCAAGCGCCGCCGCGTGGACCGGCCCCGCACCCCCGAAGGCGGCGAGCGAGAACTCGCGCGCGTCGTGGCCGCGCTCCACCGACACGATGCGCAGCGCCTCCGCCATGCTGTTGTTGACAACCCGAACGATGCCCGCCGCGGCCTCCGCCACGTCCTGCCCGAGCGGATCCGCGATGTGCTCTCGGATCGCCGCTTCCGAGGCAGCCGCGTCGATGGGCAGCCGCCCGCCGAGCAAGTGCGTGCGGCTGAGATAGCCCAGCACGACATTGGCGTCCGTCACGGTCGGCAGCGTGCCACCCTGCCCGTAGCAGGCAGGGCCCGGCTCCGCGCCCGCGCTCTGAGGGCCGACCCTGAGCGCGCCGCCGGGGTCGAGCCACGCGATGCTGCCGCCGCCCGCGCTCACTTCCGCCAGGTCGATGACCGGCACCCGGATGGGATGGCCGGTGCCGTGGAGCCAGCGCCCGACGTTCCCCTCCCCGCCGACCTCGTATTCGGAGGTGGTCTCGATGCGCCCGTCCTCGATCAGGCTCGCCTTGGCGGTGGTGCCGCCCATGTCGAAGGAGATGAGGTTCGCCCGGTCGAGCTGCCGTCCCATGCGCTGCGCGGCGATGACCCCGGCGGCGGGACCGGATTCCACGGCCCCGGCCGGCATCTTGATCGCCTCGGGCACGTCGAAGACGCCGCCGTTCGAGCCCATGACATAGAGCGACGGCAGGCGGAGTTCGTCGAGCGCGGCTTCGAGGCGCTCCAGATAGGAGGCCAGCACCGGCCCGACATAGGCGCAGACCGCCGTGGTGCTGGTGCGCTCGAACTCACGGATTTCGGGCAGCACCTCGCTGGAGAGGAACACCGGAACGCCGGGCAGGGCGGCCCGGAGCCGTTCGCCGATCCGTCGTTCATGCGCGTCGTTGAGGAAGGAGAACATGAGGCAGACCGCTACCGCATCCACGCCCAGGCTCCGGATCGCCTCCACCGCGGCATCCAGCCCGGCCTCGTCGAGCGGGACGACCACCTCGCCCTGGGCGTCGATCCGCTCAGCCACCTCGAAGCGCTGGCGGCGCGGCACCAGCACCGCCGGCGCGTTCTGGAACAGGTCGTAAAGGTCCGCGCGGGCCGAGCGCCGGAGCTCCAGCACATCGCGGAAGCCCCCGGTCGTGACGAGGGCGACATTGGCGCCCTTCCCCTCGAGCAGCGCGTTGGTGACGACCGTGGTGGCGTGGGAGACAAGGGAGACCGAACCGGGATCGATGTCGTAATCCTGCATCGCGGCCCTTATGCCCTCGATGACCGCCGCGCCGAAATCGCGGGGCGTGGTCGATACCTTGGCGATGCCCGCGCGCCCGCTCTCCTCGTCCAGCACGGCGACATCGGTGAACGTCCCGCCGATATCGACCCCGATACGCCAACCCATCGCGTTGTCCCCTCCCGGCTCCTGCCCCTTGCGGGCGAGTTTACCCTAACAGTCCGGGGCGCGCGAAAGGGCGCTCCGCATGCTTGATGGCCGGGCCGGGCGGCGGCATGCTTCGCCGGACACCGGCCCCGAGCGAGGCGTTCGCAATGTTGAGACCGGAAGACAACGAACTGCTGTGCCGGACCGGCCCCGGCACGCCGATGGGCGAGCTGTTCCGCCGGTTCTGGATTCCGGCGCTCCTTCCGGAGGAGCTGCCAACTCCGGATTGCGACCCGGTGCGCCTCAGGCTGCTGGGCGAGGACCTGGTCGCATTCCGGGACACGGCAGGGCGGATCGGCATTCTCGACGAGAGATGCCCGCATCGGCGCGCGTCGCTTTATTTCGGCCGCAACGAGGAATGCGGCCTGCGCTGCGTCTATCACGGCTGGAAATTCGATGTGGACGGCAATTGCGTCGAGATGCCGAACGAGCCGCCCGAGACCGACTACAGGCGCAAGGTGCGCACGAAAGCCTATCCCGCCGCCGAGTGGGGCGGCTGGATCTGGGCCTATATGGGGCCGAAGGACAGGCAGCCGCCCTTGCCCGAGTTCGAATGGGCGATGCTGCCGCCTGAGCACCGCTGGCAGAAGAAGTGGCACCTGCGCGCCAACTACTTCCAGGGCTTCGAAGGCGAGATCGACACCCGCCACACGACTTTCCTGCACCGCTTCAACGATTTCTCGACGCTCTCGCCCGGTCTGGCGGCGGCGCACGGCAACTGGCAGCAGGACGGCATGCCGTCCATCCACATCCGCCCGACGGATTACGGCTTCTACTACGGCTCCCAGCGCGATACGGCCGACAGCCTGTTCAACTGGCGCATCACGCAGTGGATCCTGCCGAGCAACTCGATCATCCCGCACCCGAAATACCCGATCTCCTCGCGCGCCTATATCCCGATCGACGACGAGAACAGCTTCGTCTTCGGCACCTCCTACAATCCGGAAGCGCCGATGACGCAGGAAGACCGCGACTATCTGGAAACCGGCCTCGGTGCCGCGCCCCGCACGCTGCCGGGCGGCTTCATGCCCGAGGTCAATCGCGACAACGGCTATATGCAGGACCGGGCCTCGCAGCGGGCCGGCAACGCGACCGGCATTCCCGGCGTCAACAACCAGGACCGCGCCATCGTCGAGAGCATGGGGCCCGTCGTTGACCGCGAGAACGAGCATCTCGGCGCCTCGGACGCCGCGATCATCGCGGCCCGGCGCCGGCTGCTCAAGCTCGCCCGCGACCTCGTCGACGGCAAGGAACCCGTCCTGCCGCACAGCCCGGCGATGTTCGGCGTGCGCGCCATCGACGTGACGGCGCCGAACCCGGAACTCGACGCCGTGGTGGAACTCTACAGCGACAGGCTCCGCCTCCCGACCGCCTGACGCCCCGGGCCTGCGGAGGAGTATAGCGCCGCCTGTTCCTGTTTTTGTGACAGATATTTCTTGATATGTTCTATTTCCTCGATATTATTCCCGCATGCAGGCGGTTCGGAAAGGACGGGGAGCGGCGAGCAACCGGAGCGGACGCTACGAGCGCGAGCGGCCGGAGGCGTTCGACGACGGCTGGGGAACGGCTGATGAGACGCCGCCGCCGCTGCGCACCAGCGTGGTCGAGGAGACGCCGCGCAGCATCGTCTCGAAGAACGACTCTCCGGACCTCGGCTTCGACAGGTCGATCAATCCCTATCGGGGCTGCGAGCACGGCTGCATCTACTGCTATGCGAGGCCGACCCATGCCTGGCTCGGACTGTCGCCGGGGCTCGACTTCGAGAGCCGGCTGTTCGCCAAGCCAACCGCGCCCGAACTGCTGGAGAAGGAACTGGCGCGGCCGGACTATCGTTGCCAGGTGCTCGCCATCGGCACCAACACCGACGCCTACCAGCCTATCGAGAGACGCTATGAAGTGATGCGCGGCCTGCTGGAAGTGCTTGCCCGCTGCCGCCATCCGGTCTCGATCACGACGAAGTCTGCCCTCGTGCTGCGCGACCGGGATCTGCTGGCGGACATGGCGCGCGAGAACCTCGCCCATGTCACCATGTCGATCACCACGCTCGACCGGCGCCTCGCGCGCAGCATGGAGCCGCGCGCATCCGCGCCGGGGCGGCGGTTGGAAGCGGTGACCGGGTTGCGGGACGCCGGCGTGCCGGTCTCGGTCAACTTCGCGCCGATCATCCCGGCGCTGAACGATCACGAGATGGAGGCGGTGCTGGAAGCCGCCCGGAAAGCGGGGGCGTGCGGCGCCGGCTACACGCTGCTCCGCCTGCCGTTGGAGATTGCGGACCTGTTCCGGGAGTGGCTGGAGGCCCATGCGCCCGACCGGGCGGCGCGGGTGCTCTCCCGTGTGCGCGACATGCGCGGCGGGCCGCTCTACAAGAGCGCCTTCCATGTGCGCATGAAGGGCGAAGGCGCCTATGCGGAGATGATCTCGAAGCGGTTTGCGATCGCCTGCCGCCGGCTGGG
>MPNF01000168.1 GCA_002238885.1 Alphaproteobacteria bacterium bin95
TCTACTGGGTGGAGCATGCGACCCGCCATGCCGACGAAATCCGGGAAACCGCCCTGGCGCGGCTGGTCGGCAACGACGTCTTGCGACTCAGCGACGACCGCGTCCTGCGGATATTCGGAACACGGTACTACCCGCTCGCCGACGAAGAGGCGGAGCGCGACCTAATCCGGCGGATCAGGGAGACGCTGTTGAGCGATACGATCCCGGACCCGAAAGATATCGCGATCGTCACTCTCGCGCACGGCTGCGGGCTCATCGGATATATCCTGACCGCGGAAGAGATGGCCGGGGCCGCGGCCCGCATGGAAGTGGTGCGGAAGCTGGAATTGATCGGCAGGGCGTTCCTGAACGCCATGGACGTGGCCGTTCAACCTGCTGCTGGCAGGCTCGACCGGAATTGATCTCCCTGCCCGGACGCCTCCGGACAATGGGAGCCGAGCCGCATGATGGCGGGAACTGTCATCATCTGCGGAATCGGATGCCGAGCGCATCCGGCGTTGATCCGCCGGGGCCGAAGCGGATAAATGCCCCGCCATGAGCGACATGCCTGAAGACCTCGACCGGCTCAACGAGCTGCTGGGCGCCATTCCGCTGGAATGCGAGGGCATGACCATCGGGGAGCTGGACGGCTACGTGGCGGGCCTGATCGTCAGCCCTGAACCGGTGCTGCCCGCGGAATGGCTGCCGACGGTCTGGGGCGGCGAGAACGGGTTTGCGGAGCTCGACGGGGCGGACGAGATCGCGGCTGCGGTGCTGGATCACTACAGCCGGGTCGCCCGGGAACTGGCCGAGGAGCCGGAGGCCTACGCGCCGGTCATGGAGGTCGACCGGGCCGATGGCGAGCTGCTGTGGGGTCCGTGGATCAACGGTTTCGAACGCGCGATGCGGTTGCGCGCCGATGCCGGGGACGACATTGCGTTCGGCGACGACGACGACGACGAGGCCGCGGCGTCGGTCGGCGCGATCCTGGCGATGAACGCCTTCGACCACGGCGAATCGGAACTGACCGAGGAAGAAGAGGACGAGATCGACCGGACGGCGCCGGACCTGATCCATTCGGTGGTGCGCCACCTGACGGCGTGGAAATCCGCGCGGTCGCTGCACCGGATCGGTCCAGGGGATACCGCGTTCGACGATCCGCCGGCCCATGGACGCAACGCGGCGAGCGATGAGCCCTGCCTCTGCGGGTCCGGACGCACATACGGGCGATGCTGCGGTGCGCACTGAGACGTCCGGCGGGTCTGGGAGCGAGCCGGCGAGGGAGGCTCCGGAACGGGCGGCGGCCCGTAGCGCGGCGTGTCGCTAGACGATGCCATCTACGAAGTGTTCGGGCCGCTGCCGCAGGGCGCGCCGGGCAACGACGCCTCGACGCTGCGCGCGCTCGACGCGGTTCCGGACCGCGATGCCGTCCGACGGGCACTCGACCTGGGTGCGGGGCACGGCCGCACGACCCTTGCCCTGGCGCGGGCGCTGCCGGATGCCCGGATTACGGCCGTCGAGATCCATGCGCCCTTCGCCGGGCGGATCGCCCAACGCGCCCGCGAGACGGGCGTTGCGGACCGCGTCCATGCGCTGTGCGGGGACATGGCGGAGATCGATGTCGCTGCGGGAAGTATCGACCTGATCTGGGCGGAAGGCTCCATTTATGTCGTGGGCATGGAGCGGGCGCTCACCATGTGGCGCCCCTGGCTTCGTGAGGGCGGCTGCGTCGCCTTCAGCGACTTTGTGCAATGGACCGGGAGCCTGTCGAAAGAGGCCCATGCGTTCTGGGCCATCGAATATTCGGACATGGCGTCCGAAGCCGCAATCCGGTCCCGCGCGGAGGCCGCCGGGTATCGGATCGTCAGCAACTTTCGCATGCCGAGGGAAGCGCACGATGCCTATTACGTCCCGCTGGAGGCGCGCGTCGCCGAACTTGCAGGATGCGCCGATACCGACGTCCGCAGAGTGCTTGAGGGCATTCGAAAGGAAATCGACGTCGTCCGGCGCTTTCCCGACGAGGCGGGCTACACATTCTTCACACTCCAACGCGGCGATGGACGCGCCGGGGCTGCCGGCCGCTACATCGATGACCGCTGGTATTGAATTATGGAAGGAGAAGGACCTGCAATCGCAAGGTAACCTCCATTGCCCGACTGGATTTTCCTCCCAGAAAAGCGTCATTTGTCGACCAATAATCTAACTGTACAACTTATGGATTTCAGCTTGAATCGTTGTACCAAGTCTCAGGGATATCATTTGGTCTCCAAATATTTCCATCCTCAATATGGAAACAGGCGCGCTCTTTCTCAAATGAAACAAAATTGGCACTGTTGCGAGCTTGAACAGAACGTACTCTTCCAGCCTCGTCAGGTTCGCCATGCACGGATCGAAATGCGGATAGAATAATGTTCAATATAACACTCTTCTTCTGACCTGCTACTCCGAAGAAAACAGCATTGTGAAGGTATCCCCAATTGGCACTGCGCGTTTCATACGAGTAAATTGTAGCAGTCACCCCCTTATGCTTGGCTGCATATTTCCCCAACGGGGCTGCTATAAACCCCCATCCGGCATGACGTCCTGAATCGTGAAGACTATCCAGATCCAACTCAATAGTTGGGGCCGGCGAGGCGGACCACTTGATGTGAAGCGGTGATGGAGACATTTGGTCCAATATGCTGAAGCCCCTCCATATAGTTTGAATTGATTCAAATTCTTCCTGCGAAGTCGCTCGTATTGTTTCCGCCGACATCGATTGCATTTCCCTTCGCTCTAAGGTTTTTGTCCGCTGGCATCGGAACAACCGGCAGGCTGCGATCTCAGGCGGTCATCCGGCCCGTCGTAGCCGCGCGACCGACACGGTGGTCCCGGATGTCATGAAGACGATCATGCCGCGCTCGGCCCCGGTCATGTCAAGATAGGCGCGAACCTGGGAACGGTAGTGCTCAAGCATCTCCGGAGCCGGATCGACATCGCTCTTCCAGTCGACGACCACCTCCGGTGCTCCATTCGGTTCGAAGGCGATGGCATCGACAATGCCCGCCGATGCGTCTTCCTGCCCGTTGATCGCAATTGACGAATAGACCGGATATTCCGGCAGCAGCCTCGGGCGGAGCGCCGCGATTTCGGGAAGCGACAGGGCCCGGATGACGCAACTGGCGAGTTCGGTCGGCGCCAGTCCCACGGCGGGGTCCTCGTTCGACGGGCGATCCATGTCCTGGATGAGACACTCGGCGCGGGCCATAAGGTCGGGCATCGTCCCCCCGGTCTCGCCCGTGAGAACTTCCTCGATCAGCTTGTGCAGGACGAGGCCGCGTTCGCGACCGCCCTGGATCGCCAGGGCGGCGTCCTGAGAAGGCGCGCCGTCCCCGTCGGTATCCAGGATCGCTCGCCCCTCATCACGGAGAACGGGACCGGAGTCTCCCTCGTCACGGCTGGGAGCCCGCCAGACGATGCGGCGTCCACGCCCGGCGATTGCAGCCGCTTCGGCCGCGAACGCCTCCCGCGTCTGGACGTTCTCGACATCGCTGACGGTTTCGCCAGCGTCCCGTGGATCTGGTCCCAAATCAAGCACCGTCTGGTCCGAAAGCGCCAGGTCGACAAGCGATAGCCAGGTCTGTCCGGAAGGAGCGGTTTCCAGCCTGGGCAGGATCAGAAGTTCCCGGGCCCGCGTGGCCGCAACGTACCAGAGGCGCACACGCTCGCGTGCAAGCTCGGCATCTTCGGCAGCGTGGGCTGCTTCGTGTCCGGCAGGCTCAACGCCGAACACAGGACAGAAAAAGCGCCCGCTTGCGCGGTCCGTAACGGCGCTGTTCGGCTTCATCAAACGCGTCATCGTGTTGATCGGCACCACAATCGGCCATTCCAGACCCTTGGCGGAATGCATGGTGTAGAGCGCGACCGCTTCCTCCCGCGCATCGGGCCGTCCTTCTGCAATGCGCGACTGGTCGGACCAGGCGGCAGTCATCGCCTCCGCAAAGGCGCGCAGCCCCCTCACCGCAAAGGCGCGGCTGAAACTCAGAAAGAGATCGACATTGGCGAGCGCCCGCTCGGCCTGACCGTACCGCTGAAGCAGAATCGGGCGAACGCGCAACACGTTGACGGCTTGCGAAAGCAACTCGTGCGGCGTCGTGGCGTTCGCCCTGCGCCGCAATGTCCGGAGCTTCTCGACGATGTCCCGGGCGTAGGGATGAGCGATCGCCTCCGGCTCCACATCGAGATCAAGCCGAGGGAGTTCCTGTTCACCCTCTACGGGGCGAGGCAGTGCCCAGACGATGTCGAGCAGTTCCTCTTCCGTGAGGCGCAGCCAGCAGAGCCCCGGCGCGGCGCACGCGACCGAGGAACGCACAGACGCCCCCGGCGCTCGTCCCCCCGCCGCCGCAGCCATCGACAATACCGGCAGCAAATCGGCAAATGCGCATGGTCGAAACGGACAACCCGTGTCCCCCCAATCAATCTCGATAATCATCAATATCAACTACATCCCGCGGGAAAGCGTTGCTTTCACGGGACGAGGAGGTCCGGGTCGCGCATTTCGGAACCTTCCCGGTTTCGACCGGGGCGGCCGGGGATCCTCGCGGGGTCGCGCCTCAGTGAATGATATGCTGCCCCGGCATATCGGTGATTGTTCTTCGTGATGTCCGGCCCTTTCGGGGGCACTTCGGAACGTTTGCTCCGGCAGGGATGAATTCCGCCTCTCTCGTCTCGCGGGGCCTTCTGCGCAGCGGCCTCGCGGGGGACGCTGGGATTAGGCCGGGGACTGTGGGGATCCGAGGCGGTCAGCGCCGACATCGCGGCCAACAATTAGCATGCGCAGCGTCGTTCGTCAGACAAATGCGGCCGTCCGGGCGCCCCTGCTTGCTGGCCGGCGCGATTTTCTTTCGACCAAGCAGCCCGCCCGGTGGCGCTGCCCGGATCGTGCGGCAATTATCTCGGAGGACAGACTTGGCAGTTTTTGTAGTGTATAATTGTAGTATTGGTTTATTTGTTCGCTACAATCCATGATAATTTGTTGTGAATTGCTGCGTATCGGTAGTATTATTTTGTGAAACAATTTTCGAAACTGCAATCTATTCAGGTTGTTTTGTTCGTTTTGCGACACTATTGTGTTAGGGTCGCAGTAGGCGTTACCACTCGCGTTTGCTACGGCACGTCTTGGAAGAAGCACCGAAGCCTACGGGTCATGACGACACGACACTGAAAGTGGAGTAGAGGAGTTCGGGTATCGTGAGAACCACGAAAACCGGAATGTTCGCCGCGATTCTGGCGGTGTTGTTCGCGGTCGGGTTCGGGTTGGAACGCGCGAGAGCGAGGGATGCATAATGTTGGCGAGGGCCGGGCATCGCGGCAATTTGAGTGAAAACGGGCACGAAAGAAGAGGAAACTCCGATGACGAAGCGCAGACGCACGTTCCGGCTGGAGCGTGGAACGCCGAGAATTCATCTCGGCCGGTCGATCGCCACTTTCGCGGTGGCGGCGCTGGCTGCCGGGGTCTTCCTGCTGGGGGTTTCGACGGAGGCCGTCGCGGCTAAATGCGAGGGCCAGTCTTACTCCACCAGTTACTGCCTCGACGGGAACCGCAATAATCCGGGCTGGTTCTCGGATTCCACCTGGCGCGCGAAGAACATATGCCGGGGCGGGAAACTGAAGGCCTCTATCGGGTATTGTACACCCGGCATCAGCGGCTGCTCGGGTGACGGGAACGGGGAGGAGAGCCATAAGCTCGGGTTCAATGCGGAAAAGAAAGGGACGCTGTCGGGCGGGTCGTTTGTCGGCTATGTCCAGTGCTGCGACTCAGGCTCCGACTCACTGACAATCGACGGGACGGACGTCAATCTCTGCGACGTCACCTATACCCAATACACTACATGGGCCGCGGCCAACCCCCGCTACGGTGTCGGCGACTGCAGGTGGCATTGGCGACGGTCCCCCGCCGACGACCGCTGCAGCGATGAAACCATAACCTTCTCCGGTGGCGAGTACGACCCCGACTGCACCGTCACGGCGACATGTTCGGCGGCAGGGATCGGCGCCAGCGCGTCGGTCACCACAACGACGAGATTGTGGAATTTCGACGATCTCAGCTATTGCAGGGACGGTTTCCAGGGCCAGGCGTGCAACTACGACTGCGGCGGCCGTTACTGCCACGTAGGGGATTGCAAATACCGTTACAACCGGTACGGCTCGGCCCGCGACACCTGCCGGAACATGACGGCGACCATCGACGATGACGGCGTCTGCACGTTCACCGCGCAATGCAGGGAAGCCTCGAGGGGCGGCTGGACCGACACCTCGCTGGAGGTGAGGGCAGACCAGGCGTACGGGTTCACGAACTGCAACGGCGAGCTGCGGAACTCCTACAACAACTGCTGACCGTGTGAGGCAGGCCCGCGGCAGGCATGTCCTCCGGAGCGCGCCCCGGTCCCGACGGGCCGGGGCGGCCCCTTGTCCCGGATCGGGATAGCGGGGGCCGGCGAGGGCCGGGGTATTCGTGATGGCAAGGTATGCGAGGTGCTGCGCGTTGTGGCTTGCCTTCGCCTGT
>MPNF01000169.1 GCA_002238885.1 Alphaproteobacteria bacterium bin95
GGCGAGCCGACAAGGTTCATCTCGCAATAGGGGCCGAGCTCGTCGGGGTCCGCCATCTTGCGCAGATTGGCGAACATGCGGGAGAACTGCTGGTATTCCTCGATGTTCTCCCAAGGGTTTGCGTCGGCTTCGTAGTGGTCCGCCTGGATTGCGAAATAGGGCGGGAAATAGCGCCGCGCGAGCTTGGTCGCCTCCTCGTCCGTGTCCGCGATCAGCATCTTGATCGAGATGGCCTTCGAGCGGTCGGCCCCCGGAGGCGCCTGCTCGTCCCAGGTCCCCAGAATCTTCTGTAGCAGGCGCGCGGGAAATGTGGACAGGCAGAGCGGCGGCAGGGCGAGACCGGCCATCACGCCGGCGCTCTGCGGGCTGCCAATGGCGCCGTAGAACTTCACCGGCTTGTTCACCGGCTCTGGGCGCAGGCGGACCGGGCGCGGCACCTTGTAATGGGTCCCGTCATGGGTGAATTCCTGTCCCGAGAGGCCCTTGCGGATGATGTCCAGCGATTCCGCGAACCGGCCCCGCGCCTCCGGCATCGAGACGCCGTAAGCGTCGTATTCCGATTTCGCCGTGCCGCGCCCGAGGCCCAGATGCAAGGTGCCCCGCGTCAGCGAGTTCAGCATCGCGATCTCTTCGGCGATCCGCACCGGATGGTACCAGGGCAGCACGAGCACCGAGGTGCCGAGCCCGATATCGGGGCAGAGCGCCGCCACATGCGCCATGAACAGGAGCGGACTCGGCGTCGGGTAGTAGTCCGAGAAATGATGCTCCAGCATCCAGACCGATTCGTAGCCGAGCGACTCGGCGAACTTCACGTCCTCGATCACCTCGTCGTACAGCACCTTGTCCGATTTGCGGACATCGGTGGAGGGCGCGGTCTGCACGCCGAAGGTCATGGCTCGGACCGTCGTCATGGGCGCGGGTTCCTCTTGCGGGGCGTATCCGGGGCGGCGGGCGGAGGCTAGATCGCGTCCGACCCGCTCTCGCCGGTGCGGATGCGGACGGCGTGGCTTACGTCGTAAACGAATATCTTGCCGTCGCCGATCTGGCCGGTGTTCGCGGCCGCGCGCACCGTCTCGAGGGCGCGCTCGACCGCGTTGTCATCGACCACGACTTCGATCTTCACCTTCGGCACGAAGCTGACAGTGTATTCAGCCCCGCGATAGATCTCCGTGTGGCCCTTCTGGCGGCCGAAGCCCTTGACCTCGCTGACCGTCAGGCCCTCGATGCCGTCGCTCATCAAGGCCTCGCGCACCGCGTCGAGCTTGTGCGGCTTGATGACAGCCATCACCAGCTTCATGGCACGTCTCCTTTTCGAATCAATGCAGATCGTATCCGCTTTCGCCGTGCGAGACGAGGTCGAGCCCCTGGATCTCGTCGTCCTCGCTAGTGCGGATGCCTCCCGTCAGCGCACCGACGATCTTTACGACGATGAACGTTAGCACAGCGGCCCAAACCACTGTTGCAACGACGCCGATCACCTGCGTGACCAGCTGGTCGCCCATCGTGACGCCTTCGTCATAGCCGGGGCCGTCGAATATCGGCGACATGAGCACCGCAAGCAGGAGTGTGCCGAGAATGCCGCCGACGCCGTGGACGGCGAACACATCCAGCGAATCGTCGATCTTGAGCGCGTTCTTGACGATTCCGACCGCGTAGAAGCAGATCGCGCCGGCTGCGGCGCCGATAATCAGCGCGCCTGTGGGGCCGACGAAACCGGACGCCGGAGTGATGGTGGCGAGGCCGGCAATGACGCCCGTCGCGAAGCCCACAAGACTCGGGCGGCCGAAGCGCACCCACTCGATCAGCATCCACACGACCGCGGCCGTAGAGGCCGAGAGGTGGGTGACGAGGATCGCCATGCCGGCGCCGCCGTCCGCGGCAAGCTGCGAGCCGCCGTTGAAACCGAACCAGCCGACCCACAGCATGGCCGCGCCCATGGCCGTCATGCCCGGATTGTGCGGCGGACGCAGGTCGCCCGGAAAGCCGCGCCGGGGGCCGAGCAGGGACGCCAGCACCAGCGCCGATACGCCCGCCGTGGCATGGACCACGAGGCCGCCTGCGAAATCCTTGATGCCCATGTCGGCAAGCCAGCCGCCGCCCCAGACCCAATGGCAGACCGGCACATAGACGACCAGCAGCCAGAGGATCGAGAAGGTCAGGATCGAGGAGAATTTCATGCGCTCGGGGAACGCGCCGACAATCAGCGCCGGGGTGATGACCGCGAAGGTCATCTGGAAGGCGAGGAAGACATTTTCCGGGATGGTGCCGGAGGCTGCGTCCGTGCCCATGCCCCAGGCCAGCACGCGGCTGAAATCGCCGATCAGGAGGCCGCCCTCGCCGAAGGCGAGCGTGTATCCGAACAGGATCCACAGGATCGACATGAGCCCGGCAATGGCGAAGCACTGCATCATCACCGAGAGCACATTCACTGAGCGCACGAGGCCCGCATAGAAGAGTGCCAGGCCCGGCAGGGTCATGAACAGGACCAGCGCCGTCGCCGTCATGATCCAGGCGGTGTCGCCGCCGCTTATCCCGTCAGCCGCAAATGCAGGCAACGCGAATGCACAAATTGAGAGCGCCGAGGCTGCCCCGACGACAGCTTTTGCTGAAATTTTAGTCATTGCCGCTTCCGAACTCCCGCAGAGGACGACCTGTTACCTCGATACAGGCAAATTGCGTGCCGGAACGCGACAACTGATCCGGCGGGCCGTCTATCCCCCCTTTTTGGGCCGCTCGGCGACCGGGCCGCCGGCTTCCTTCCAGGCCGAGAAGCCGCCTTCAATGTGGGCAACGGGCTCGAGGCCCATATCCTGCAACGTCTCCGCCGCCAGCGCCGAACGCCAGCCGCTCGCGCAATAGAGCACGAACTTCTTGCCGTTCGCGAACACATCGCGGTGGTAGGGGCTGGCCGGATCGACCCAGAATTCCAACATGCCGCGCGGGGCGTGCAGCGCGCCCGGAATCATGCCGTCGCGGTCGAGCTCGCGCACATCGCGGATATCTACGATCTGCACGGCCTCGTCGTCCCGGAGCGCCAGCGCGTCGGCGGCGGGGATTTCCTCGATCTTCGCGCGGGCGGCGGCGAGGAGCTTGTCGATGCCCTTGGTGATGGCCATGGGATGCGGTCGCTTTCCTGGGTGGCGGGTCAGACGATGCCGACGGGATTGGCGGGGGAGCCGACCGCGCCCGGCAGGCGGAGCGGCTGGCAGGTGGCGAAGAAGCGCGTCCGGCCGAGTTCGCGCAGGCGCCGCGCGAGGTCGCCCAGATACCAGAGTTCGCCGAGCGGCACGCCGAGCTTGAACAGGCAGTGCTGGTGCAACGGCGAGTTGGCGTAGCGCTCTCCCGGCATGGGCCGGGCCGGCGATTGTTCCACGGCGTAGTTGTCGGCGAAGAGCGCGGCGACGCCGGTGTCGGTGATCCATTGCAGCAGCTTGTCGTCGCGCCCGTCGAGCGCGGCGCAGCTGTTGGCGAGGCGCGGGCCGTCCGGCTCCTTCTCCATTTCGAGGATGAGGTCCGCGAAGCCGGTATAGAAGAAGGCGAGGTCGCCTTCCTCGACGGTGGCGCCGGTCTCCTCCAGCACGCGCATCAGCTCGTCGTAAGTGACGAGATGGCGTCCCTCGCGCCCGAAGAAGCGCTCGAGGTCGATCAGCACGCCGCGGCCGACCACACCCTTTTCCGCGAAGGTCTCGATGCCGAGCTTGCGCGCGCCCATCGCTTCCGGGCGCGGCGTCTGCGAGCCGTCGGCGTTGTAATCGACCGGCCCGATAATGTCCTCGCCGCCCTTGAAGCCGTTGTAGAAGCGGATTTCCGGGACGCCGTCGCCATCCGCATCGAACAGTTGCCCCATATGGCAGAAGGCGTCCCACTGCGAGGAATATTGCAGCGTCATGTGCACCCGGTCGTCGCAGCCGACATCGATATGGCGCGGGTCGTCGAGTTGCAGCGGGTAGTTGTAGCGCGGCGCGCCGTCCGGCCCCTGGGTCGGCTCCAGCACCGGCGGATGGCGGCGCGGATTGAGGATGTTGCGGCCCGGATAGTCCAGCGGCAGGGACAGGCAATAGACCTCGCCCAGACGGATTTCCTCGCGCGCGGTCAGCACCCGCTCCGGCGTCAGCAGGTTCAGCCGGCCGAGCTGGTCGTCCGGTCCCCAGTCGCCCCAGGTGGACCCGTCTGGCCGTCTTTTCCAACGCGGAGTCTCCGTCATGCGTCCCTTTCTCCCGCTTGCCGCCGGCGCAGTTGCGGCTACGGTAACGGAACCCGAATGCATAAGGAAACGCCGAAATGAGCAATCCCTTCAGCCTCGAAGGCCGCAATGTCCTGGTCACCGGCGCGGCGCAGGGCGTCGGCCGCGAGGTCGCGCGCACCGTCGTCTCGATGGGCGGCCGCGTCGCTGTCGTCGATCTCAACAACGAAGGCATCGACAGCCTTGTCGCCGAACTCGGCGAGGACAAGGCGATGGGTTTCAGCGGCTCGGTCACCGAGCAGAGCCTTGCGGACAGCATCGTCGAGACGATGGTGGACGAGTGGGGTTCGATAACCGGACTGGTGAACAATGCCGGCATCGTCCGCGCCGCCATGATCCACAAGATGAGCCGCGAATACTGGGACGAGGTCATCAATGTGAACCTGACCGCCGTCTATCTGGTGCTGCAATCGGTCGGCCGCCAGATGATCAAGCAGTCGGAGACGGGCGAGTTCGGCGTCTGCCCCGGCCAGATCGTCAATGTGTCCTCCATCGCCGGCACGGCCGGGACGATCGGCCAGATCAATTACGGCGCGGCCAAGGCCGGCGTGCTCGGCATCACCATGAGCGCGGCGCGCGAATGGGCGCGCTATGGCGTCTGTGTGAATTCGGTGGCGTTCGGCACCGTTGTCACGCCGATGACCGAGGTGATCCGCGGGCCGAAGTTCGGCGCCCAGACCATGTCCCGCATCCCGCTCGGCCGTTACGCCGAGACCAGCGATGTGGCGCCGAGCGTCTGTTTCCTGCTCTCGCCGGGGTCGAACTACATCACCGGCAAGAACCTCACCATCGACGGCGGCATGACCGCGATGTGAGGCAGGGAGGGTGAGCACACTTTCGACAGGGCCGTGGCGCAGCTTTCTGTTCGCGCCGGCCAACCATGCCCGCATGGCGGAGAAGGTGTTCCAGGCGGGCGCCGATGCGGCCATCCTGGACCTTGAGGATGCGGTGGCGGTCGCCGGGAAGCCGACCGCCCGCGCCGACGCGGTCGCCGCCTTGCAGCGCCCGCGGCCCTGCAAGGGCTTCGTGCGCGTCAACGCCGCCGAGACCGAATGGTGCTTCGGCGACATGGAGGCAATTGTCGGGCCTTGGCTCGACGGCATCGTGCTGCCGAAGCTCGAAAGCGCGGCCATGCTCCAGACCATCGACTGGACGCTCGCCCAGTTGGAGCGCAAGGCCGGGCTGGAGATCGGCAGCATCGACCTCATGCCCATCGTCGAGACCGGCCTCGGCATCTCCAACCTGAAGGAGATCGCCGCCTGCCGCTCACGCCTCCGGCGGCTGTGCTTCGGCGCCGGCGACTACACGCTCGACGTGGGGATGCGCTGGTCGCTGGAGGAGACGGAGCTGGCGCAGGCGCGCGCCGCGATGGTGGTGGAGTCGCGCGCGGGCGGGCTGGAGCCGCCGGTCGATACGGTGTTCATCGAACTCCGCGAAACCGAGGCTTTCGAGGCCTCTGCCCGGCGCGTGCTCGCCATGGGATTCCAGGGCAAGCTGTGCATCCATCCGAGCCAGGTGGGCCCGGTCAACGACGCCTTCTCGCCGACGGAGGAGGAGGCCGAGCGCGCGCGGCGCATCGTCGCGGCGTTCGACGAAGCCGAGGCCGCCGGCTCCGCCTCCATCCAGGTGGACGGCTATTTCGTCGATTACCCCATCGTGGAGAAGGCCCGCCGAACGCTGGCGCTGGCGGAGCGCATCGCCGCGCGGGGCTGAGGGCGGTCAATCCTCGGACGAAGGCTGCTCTGCCCACGGAGGTGGGCGCTTTTCGTTGAAGGCGTCTATGCCGGCTCGGGCGGCGGGGGCTCGGAGGAGGGCGGCTATGGTGCGGGCGGCGTCGTCCAGGGTTTCATTCACCGGGCGGTCTTCGACGGAGAGGACCAGGCGCTTTGCTGCGGCGACCGCACTCGGCTCGCAGCGGCGGACCTGGTCCAGCACCTCGGCCAGCGCCGCATCGGCCTCCTCTGGGTTGGCGGCGAGGATGTGGGCGAGGCCGTCGCGGAGCGCGTTGCGGCCGTCCAGTATGGCGCCGGTCACCACCAGCCGCCGGGTCCAGCCTTCGCCCATCCGGCGCACGATATGGGGGATGACCTGCGCCGGGATGAAGCCGGAGCGCGCCTCGGGCAGGCCGATCTTCGCGTCCTCGCAGACGATGACGACGTCCGAGCAGCAGGCCATGCCGAGGCCGCCGCCCGTGCAGGCGCCTTCGACCACGGCGATGACGGCCTGGGGCAGGGCGTTCAGCACCTCCAGCACATGGCCCATCTTGCGGTAGA
>MPNF01000170.1 GCA_002238885.1 Alphaproteobacteria bacterium bin95
CCGCTGGGCGGCCGTGGACGGCGCGGGCAGGCGCGGCTATAGGCGGAGGCCATGCTTGCGGTCGTGATCCCGACCCTGAATGCCGCCGCCGGCCTGCCGGCCGCGCTGGACTCGCTGGCGCCGGGGCGGGACCGGATTGCGGAAATCGCGGTCGCCGACGGCGGCTCGGCCGACGGGACTGTGGAAATCGCAGAGGCGGCCGGCGTGCGCGCGATCGAGGCGCCGAGAGGGCGCGGGCGCCAGTTGCGCGTGGGCGTGGCGGCCACGACCTCGCCGTGGCTCCTGATCCTCCATGCCGACTCCCGCCTCGGGCCGGACTGGCCGGGGGCGCTCCCGATGGACGGGCGCGCCGGCTGGTTCCGCCTCCGCCTCGACGATCCCGCACCGGCGGCGCGGCGCATCGAGCGGCTTTCTTGTTGGGGGGCCCCCGGGCTCTGGCCGCCCTTCCCCGCCCCGGGGGGGGGGCGGGCCGGGGGCGCGGCCCGCCCGGGCCGGGCGCGGCGCATCGAGCGGCTTGCGAACTGGCGCGCCCGGCGTTTCGGCCTGCCTTACGGCGACCAGGGGCTGGTCCTGCCGCGCGCGCTCTACGACGCGGTCGGCGGCTATCGCGACATGCCGCTGATGGAGGATGTGGACCTGGTCCGCCGCATCGGCCGACGCCGGCTGGACGAACTCGACGCCGAGGTCGTGACGTCGGCCATCCGCTATCGCCGCGACGGTTACTGGCGTCGGCCGCTGCGCAATCTCGCCTGCCTCTCGCTGTTCCTGGCCGGCATGGCGCCGGAGCGCATCCAGAGGCTATACGAATGAGGTCCTGCGGGATGCGGCGCGGCACGGTGGTCGTGATGGTGCGCGAGGCCCGGCTCGGCGCCGTCAAGACGCGGCTGGCGGCAGCCATCGGGCCCGCGCGCGCCACCGCCTTCTACCGGCGCACGACAGCGGAACAATTGCGCCGGCTGGCGGTGGACAGGCGCTGGCGGGTGGTGCTCGCGGTAACGCCCGACGGCGCACGCGGCCCCTGGCCGCGAAAGCTCGGGCGCTTCGGGCAGGGCAGCGGCGACATCGGGGCGCGGATGGATCGGGCGCTCGCCCGCGTGCGCCCGCCGGCGGTGCTGGTCGGCAGCGACATTCCCGGCCTGCGAGCGCGGCATGTCGCGCGCGCCTTCCGCCGGCTCTGCGGGGCGCGGGCTGTGTTCGGCCCGGCGGAGGACGGCGGTTTCTGGCTCGTCGGCGTCAGGCGGCGCACGCGCCTTTTCGCCGGGCCGGTTCGCTGGTCGCATCCCGAGACGCTCGCCGATGCGCTGGCGCAGCTGCCGTTCCCTGCGGCGCTCGCCGACCGGCTGGCGGACGTTGACGACGGCGCGGCCTGGGCTGCTTATACTCGCGCGCCATGCGCTACTCGATCCTCTCCATAGGCGACCACTATCCGGGCCGCCCGCGCTCGGTCGCCGGTCTCTATGACGAAGTCATCGGCCAATGCGTGCTCGCGGAAAACCTCGGCTATGAGGCATTTTTCACCGCCGAGCATCACTTCCACGAATATGGCGCCGTGCCGGACCCGGCCGTCCTGCTGACCGCCATGGCCGCAAAGACGTCCCGCATCCGGCTCGGCACGGCGATCTCGGTGCTGCCGTTCCGCAATCCGCTGACGGTCGCAGAGAGCTACGCCATGGTCGATATGCTCTCCGGCGGACGGTTGGTGCTGGGCGTGGGCTCCGGCTATCTCGCGCACGAATTCGAAGGATTCGGCGTCCTTCCGCAGGAGAAGCGCGACCGCTTCGACGAGGCGCTCGAGGTGCTGCGGCTGGCGCTCTCGGGCGAGCCGGTCAACTTTGACGGGCGCTACCACAAGATCGACGGCGTCGCGCTGAATGTTGCGCCGGTGCAGCGCCCGGTGCCGATCCATGTGGCGGTGCTGCGCCCGGAGGCTGCCTGGCATGTGGGGAAGGCCGGGAATTCCATATTCTGCGTGCCCTACGCATCCGTCGCCGGCATGGACGATGTCGGCACCCTGTTCCGGTCCTTTGCCGAGGGGAGGGCGGAAGCGGGGCTGGATGCTGCGGGGGATGCGGCGGCGTTCGCTTTCCACACCTTCGTTGCGGAAACCGACGAGGAAGCCCAGGAGATGGCGGCCGAGGCGTTCGAGCTCTATGTCGCGACCAGGCTCTATGCGCGCCGGCAGACCTGGGACGACATCATGGCGTCCGGCCTCTCGCTCATGGGCTCGGTCGAAACCGTGGCGGAGAAGCTGCGCATGCTCGCCGGCTGGGGCCTCGGACATGTGTTGACCTTGCAGAATTTCGGCGGTCTTGCGCCCGATGCCGTCGAGAGGTCGATGCGCCTGTTCGCGGAAGAGGCGCTGCCCCGCGCGCTTGCCGCCGGGCCGCGTTGCTGAAGGACAGGCGCAATGAACACATCCGATCCCGCTTCCGTCCTCTGGCAGGCAACGGCTCCGCCGGCGCCGCCGACGCCCACGCTGGAAGGCGAATACGAGGCGGATGTCTGTGTCGTCGGCGGCGGCTTTACCGGCCTTTCCACCGCCCTGCATCTGGCGGAGGCGGGCGCGCGCACGGTGGTGCTGGAGGCCGAGGACCCGGGTTTCGGGGCTTCCGGACGCAACCACGGCCAGGTGGTGCCGATGCTGTCCCGCTACGGGCCGGAAGAGACGATTGCGCGGTTCGGCCCCGAGGAGGGCGAGCGGTTCAACCGGTTCGTGGCCGAGTCGGCGCGGCTCGTGTTCGAACTGATCGACCGCCTCGACATTGACTGCGATGCGCGGCCGGTCGGCTGGCTGCTGCCGGTGGACAGCCCGGCGCGCGACGGCATGGTGCGGGCGCGCGCCGAGGCGTGGGCGGCGCGCGGTATGCCGGTTCGCTACCTGGAGCGGGACGAGACCGAAGCCATGACCGGCAGCCGCTACTGGCAGGGCGCGCTCCATCACGCCTGGGGCGGCAATATCCAGCCCCTCGCCTATGCACGCGGCCTGGCAAAGGCGGCCATCGACGCCGGCGCGGCGGTCCATGCCCGCTCGCCCGCAACGGCTCTCTCGCGGTCGGGTGGGCGCTGGCGCGTCGAGACGCCCGGCGGCGCGGTAACGGCGGACCAGGTTGTGCTGGCGACCAACGGTTATACCGGCGGGCTCTGGCCGGGATTGCGGCGGGCGGTCGTCCCGTTTCGGCTGTTTCTCGCCGCCACGGCGCCGCAGGGCGGCAATGTGCGCCGGCAGATCCTGCCCGACGACCGCAGCGTCTCGGACAGCCGCACGCTCCTCTGGGCCTTCCGCTGGGACCGGGAGGGCCGCATGGTCATGGGCGGCGACATCGTGCTGCCCTGGCGTGCGCGCGGACGCACGGAAGCGGTCGCGCGGCGGCGCCTGCAGGCCGCCTTCCCGGAGCTCGGCGAGGCCGAATTCGAGTTCGTGTGGGACGGCAAGGTCGCGATGACCGTGGACCGCCTGCCGCGCGCCATGGAGCTCGGGCCGGGCGTCTGGACTGCGCTCGGCTATAACGGGCGCGGCGTCGCGCTGGCCACGGCGATGGGCCGTCTGCTGGCCGGGCGCTGTCTCGAAGGGTTGCAGGCCGACGATCCCGTGCCGACGGCGCTGCGCCGGCCGCATCCGGTGCCGGCGAACCGCCTGGCCGTGCCGATCGCCCGCGCCATGCTGCTGCGCTTTCGCCGCCAGGATGCGAAGGCCGCCCGCAGCAGGCAGGCCTGAGGCGCGGGAACGGCGGGGGGCCACGCGGAGCGGCGGCATGGCGGGCAGCGCGTCCTATTATCCCGCGGTCCGGGCGGCGGCGGCCTTCCTCATCATGGTCGTCGGCACCGCCGGCATGTTCGCCGGCACGGTCGCCCTCAAGCCCATGCAGGAGGCGTTCGACGTCTCGCGGGGCGCGGCGACGCTGCCCTACATGGGGTTCATGGTCGGGTTCGGCCTCGGCAGCTTCTGGATGGGCCGCTTTGCCGACCGGCTGGGCGCGATGCGGGTCGCGTTTGCCGGCGGACTCACGATCGGCCTCGGTTTCTGGATTGCCGGGCACGCTGTCGAACTATGGCAGGCGGTCGTGGCCCACGGGCTGCTGATCGGCCTGATGGGCGCCTCGACCACCATGGGGCCGATGGTCGCCGATGTTTCGCTCTGGTTCGAGCGGCGGCGCGGCCTTGCGGTCGGCATGGTCATCAGCGGGGCATACGTCTCCGGCATGGTCTGGCCGCCGACGCTCGAAGCCTTGGCGCATGCCTATGGGTGGCGCGACATGTATCTCGCCCTCGGGGCCCTGACATTGGTTACGCTGCCGCTGCTGGCGCTCGTGCTGCACCGTCCTGCGCCCCGCACCGTGTTGACGGGGCCGCTGAAGGCGGCAGGGTCGGCCCGGCCGCTCGGAATGCGGGCGCCGGTGCTACAGGCGCTTCTGTGCTGCGCCGGGCTGGGCTGCTGCATCGCGATGGCCGCCCCGCAGGTTCACGCGGTCGCCATGGCGGACGATATCGGCCTCCGCCCGGCCGACGGCGCGCTGATGCTGTCGTTGATGTACGGGTTCGGCATTGTGAGCCGGCTCGCCTCCGGCTGGATATCGGACCGCATCGGCGGGTTGCGTATTCTGGCGCTCGGCTCGGCCGGCCAGACGGTGGCGCTGCTGCTGTTCCTGCCGGCCGACGGGCGTATCGCGCTCCTGGTCGTCGCGGCGCTGTTCGGCCTGTCGCAGGGCGGCATCGTGCCGTCTTACGCAATCATTGTCCGGGAGTATTTTCCGGCCCGACAGGCAGGCGGACGTATCGGGCTGACGCTGCTGTTCACCATGCTCGGCATGGCTGTGGGGGCCTGGCTCGCAGGCGCGATACACGATCTCACCGGCAGTTACCGGGTTGCCTTTCTCGGCGCGGTCGCGGTCAACATCGCGCATCTGGCAATTGCGGCGTTCCTGCTGCGCCGCGCGGCGGCCATGCGCAGGGCGGGGGGCGCGGCGCCTGCGCTGGTCCGGACGGCCTGAACGACAAGGGACTCACGGGAGGGATATGGATGGCAGAAAAGATCGCATTGGTGGCGGGCGTCGGGCGCGGCACGGGCGGTTCCACGGTCAGGCGGTTTGCAGCCGGCGGCTACCGCGTGGCGATGCTCGCGCGTTCCGAATCGCGGTTGCAGGAATTCGAGGAAACGGTCCCCGGCACGTCGGCATTTCCCTGCGACATTAGCGATCCGGAGGCGCTTGCGAGCACGCTGGAGCGCGTCCGGACAGAACTCGGGGACGATCCGCATGTCGTCGTCCACAATGCCGCGCGGGGCAGCTGGGACAGCTTCCTCGAGATGGACCCGGCGGATATCCAGGCCAATTTCCAGGTCAACACGATGAGTCTGCTCTATCTGGCGCAACTGACCGCGCCCGCGATGATCGCACGCGGCGAGGGCGCGGTCATGGTGACCGGCAACACATCGACCTGGCGGGGCATTCCACGCTTCTCCGGCTTTGCGCCGACCAAGGCGGCGCAGCGCATCCTGGCCGAATCGATGGCGCGCGAACTCGGGCCGAAAGGCGTGCATGTCGCCTATATCGTCATCGACGCGGTGATCGACCTGCGCTGGACCCGGCGGCGCCATCCGGGCAAGCCGGACGATTTCTACATCAAGCCGGACGCCATCGGCGAAGAGGTCTTCCGCATCGCCCACCAGGACCGCTCGACCTGGTCGTTCAATGTCGAAATCCGGCCCTTCGGGGAACCCTGGTGAGCGGTACCGCGCAAAAAGGCCCTAGCCCGGTCGGCGAGCAGCGCATCCGCGATGCCATCGTGCGCGGGCCGTACGGCGTGCATCTCGGCATGGAACTGGCGGTCCTCGAACCAGACCGCGCCGTCGTCCGTCTGCCCTGGCAGCCCGAGCTCGGCAACGGCGCCGGCATCTATCACGGCGGCGCGACGGCGTCCCTGATCGATACGGCCGCCACCGCGGCCGCCTGGACGAGCCCGTCCGTGGTCGAGGCGACCAAGGGGGCAACCGTCGGATTCACCGTCAACTACCTTTCGCCGGGACTGAAGGGCCGCGGTCTGGCGGCGGAGGCGGTCGTGCTGCGACGGGGCGGGTCGCTCACCGTCGTGGACGTGCTGGTGACGGACGATGACGAGCGCAAGATCGCCCGCGGCGTCGTCACCTACAAGCTCGGCCGGGGCGGCGCCACCGGCACGAGCTTCGACTGACGCCGCCGGGCGCCCGTCAGACCAGCCGGCGCAGAAAGTCCGACCGCGCCCTGGCGGCGCCCATGAGCAACGGCAGATCGTTGCCGGCAAGCACCAGCCGCGCGCCCATGGCGATATAGCGCCCTGCCAGCTCCTCGTCATAGACGCCGCCCATGCCGGCATGCTTGCCGTTGTTGCGCGCCGCCGAGACCACCCGGTCGTAGGCATCGGTGACGCGGTCATGTCCGAATTGCCCGGGTATGCCCATCGTGGCGCAGAGGTCGTTGGTGCCGATCAGCAGGGCGTCGATGCCCTCGACGGCCGCGATGGCGTCCGCTGCGGCGAC
>MPNF01000171.1 GCA_002238885.1 Alphaproteobacteria bacterium bin95
GCCCAAGTCCCGCCTCGGCGAGAAGCTCGCCTATATCGCCCGCCACTGGGACGGCCTCCGGCTCTTCCTCGCCGACGGCCGCGTCGAGATGGACAGCAACAGTGTCGAGAATCTCGCCCGGCCGATTACCCTGTCGAGGAAAAACGCGTTGTTCGCAGGCCACGACGAAGGCGCCGCCGCGTGGGGACGTATCGCCTCGCTCATCGAGACCGCCAAGCTGAACGGTGTCGAGCCCTATGCCTGGCTCAAGGCTACCCTCGAAGCCATCGCCACCGGCCACCCGAACAGCCGCGTCGACGAACTCCTCCCATGGAACTTCCCGAACTCGTCAAGCTGAAAGCTGGGTGCTCGGCCCGCATCGCTTACCGAGAAGGTGCTTTTCCCCAGGTTCCTTCGGGACCCGTATCTCTCCCAACTGAAACCCCTCCGGCATGTCCCGAGGCCCGTAGAGCGCTTGCCGTCCCTCCGGATCCGCCGAGAAAAAATATCCTTCTTCTCCTCCCATTTGGGTAGGAGCAATTGGCTATGCATCTTCGTAGCATTCCTCGGGTGTACCGGCTTTGCACGTCGCACGGCGTGCAAGTCACCGCCGAAGCCCATCAACGGGGAGATGAACTCCCGGGGAGGAAGGCATGAACATCGCTGCGTTGCACAAGACCGTGACCGCACTTCCACTCATCGCCATGCTGGCGGTCTCTGGCTGTGGGGGTAGTGGACACACCAGCATGGGGATAGATCCCGGAGGGCCTGCGACGCCCGTTGATATGGAGGTTCCCGAGCAAGACCACGTGATTCAGGTGGCCCAACAAGGCAGCCGTGCAGTAAGCGCTATTCGCGATTCAGGCAGCAATGTTGTAGGGCTCCAAGTTGGAAATACAACGGTAACGCTCGATTCTCACCGTCTTGGACAGGTGAGTGGAACCTTCCAGCGTCCGACGGTTGGATCGATCCTGCAGAACGATGATATTCGCATTCGTCATATTCGTTCGCACTGGGACATGGTGACCGATGTCGTTTCGACGTATGAACACCTTTCCTTCGGAGCGTGGGCGACCGTGGCACCGGAAACCGGGGGAAATGCCGAGTTCGATTATCGCTATGAGGGCATCGGCGATAGCTATCTGGCAGCACTCGACAGTGCGAAAACGCCGGTTGCCGGCATGCCCATAGCAGGAATGGCAACTTACTCGGGACAGTACACCGGCTTCGTACAGGGTCACGGCATCGATGGCGATATCGCCAATATCAACGGTGACGTCAATATTGCGGCCGATTTTGCGAACGCGTCCTTGGTGGTGGAGACGCTCAGTGTCCAAGGTACGGCGTTTTCCCTTTCGGGTTCTATTCAAGGGAGTACATTCTCCGGAACCACCATTGAGCAAATGGACGCAAACCCGTTCATTCAGGTGACAGGTGCCACCGCAAGGATGGAAGGTGGCTTCTACGGGGCTGGGGCAAGCGAGGCCGGTGGTGTCTTTGAGGTCATAGGTGGCCGCTCGCAGGATCCAGGTCGCATTGTCGGTGCCTTCGGCGGGAAGAAGGCCGACTGAGTTTCCGGGCACCTTTCAACCTCGTTCCTTGGTGCTGGACGGTCGCCATGTCGTTCTACTTGCCCGGACGACCGGGTCCTTGAAGTGGGATTTGCCGCGCGAGCCGTGTAAGGGCAGTGTCTAGAGGCCACGTCGAGGTCTGGATTGACGGACGAGATTTCCGGGAGGTCGGGTTGAAGGCCGCGATCAGCTTGGGTCGGCCTCGGGCTCAAAGTTCCGTAAGCGTCCAATCAGACTACCCTTGCGTGATCAGGCATCGGCTTCGCGATCTGCTACCGGCGCGGTGTTCCAGGGCAGCAGCTCGTCGATGCGGTTGATCTTGCAGTCGGGGATGCGGTCGAGGACTTAGGCGAGCTAGGCCTGCGGGTCGACGTCGTTGAGCCTGGCGGTCTCGATTGGGTAGTGTGCAGGATCGTTTTCGACGACCTTCCCGCAGGAGCGAATCTGACGGATGCCGAGGCTCTCGAGACGCCTATCGGACAATGCATCGACCGTGTTTTCCGAATGTGCCAAAAAACTCCCTAAGGTATCTAATCTGGACCGCAACGCCGTGAGCGGTCTGATGCGCCAAGTCGTGGACCGCCTCTATACGTTGCCAGCCAAGATCAATAAACGATTTTCCGGGCGGAGTTCGATTGCCGGTAGCCTGCCATCGGCAATTCTGACGATCCGGTGCTTGACGCCGGCTTCATGGAGGCAGTCGCGGTGATCGCAACGAGATGCAAGAGGAGAGGTGTGGACCATGATCGACTTCCCGCGCAATACGGTAACGGCCGTCCTGGCCACCCTGCTCACGGTCGCTATCGGCAGTCCCATTCCCTTGGCAGCGGCCGATTGCGACGCGGCGGACAACTTCAACCAGGTAGCTGGGGAAGACCTCTGCCTCGGGATCAAGACCTTCATGCCTGGGGAGAGGAGGGCGGCCACGGTTCTGCGCGTCTTTATCCACGGCGACAACAGTCGAGGAGGGGCCTCCGACTACCTGTATCGATACGCGAGCCCCTCTCCGCCCGGCGTCGTTTCGGTCGCCATGCTGCGCCCGGGTCACTACGATCGGGACGGTCGCCGGTCCTCGCCGAAAACCTACGGCCGCCGAAACTGGGAAACGGAAGAATCTATCGACGCGATTGCCGCGGCGATTCGGACGCTCGCGAAACATCACAAGGCATCGCGCGTCGTCCTGATCGGTCATTCCGGTGGCGCTGCCATAGCGGCCGTCGTTCTCGGCCGCCATCCGGGTACGGCCCACGCAGCCCTCCTGGCCGCTTGCGCCTGCGACAAGAATGTCAAGCGGATCAGCCGGGGCTACCGTCCGCAACCCATGGACGTCAACCCGATGGACTATGTTGCGAAGATACCCGAAGGGGCCAGGATCGTCGCGATCACGGGCTCTCGTGACGAGGGTAACCCCGCCAGCTTGTGCCGCCCCTACATCGAACGCCTGCAAGAGCGCGG
Organism: Alphaproteobacteria bacterium bin95; assembly: GCA_002238885.1. GTDB lineage: Bacteria > Pseudomonadota > Alphaproteobacteria > Bin95 > Bin95 > Bin95. Next base: position 3,006 of record MPNF01000171.1, read on the forward strand.
TGTGCGTGCCCGGCTCGATATCGTCGAGGGCGCCAGGCATGGTTTTCGCGGGCTGGGACGATCCACCGCGTTCCGGGTGGCGCTCGCCGAACTTGTCGAGACTGGATCCGGCAATTAGACGGGGCACGATTACAACCGGAAGCCTCTCCCTGATTCTTCCGTTCGGCGCCCGATAGCGCGCGGCCCATTTGGGAACCGAGGAAACGCTGACGTTGAACCCGTTGCCATCCGTGTAGATCAGGTTCGGGAGAGGCCGGAGCTTCGCCCACCGTTCCTTGTCGTGCTCTTCATGAAAGCGGCGCGGATCGGCCCCCTTTTCCGGTGCCTTTACCTCGATGAAACCGATCAGGGTGTTTCCGCGTGTGATGGCATAGCCCGGCCTCGTCTTGAGTTCCGCGAGCGATGTCTCACCGACTGCTACAATCGAGCCGCGTGGCAGGCCCGCGAGTTCGGCGAGGCTTGCTACGAGCGCTTCGATTTCGCTTCGCGCCCGAAACTCGAAATGGCTTCCTGAAGTGTCATGCTGTCCCATTGCCATCTTGGGAAAGGAAATCAAGACCATACTTCTGGCGCCGGCAGCGCAGGACTCGCGAAAGTGCGCCTTGCAAGCCGGAGAAATTCGCACGCCCCGGGTTCTTTCCTGCCGGCGCTTCTGCTTGCGCCTCGTCGGGCATCTGTGAACACCGGCGAGATCATGAACCGGGCCAGTGACGGGTTGTCCGTTGGATGCCTTGGAGGGACCGCCCTCCAATCAAGACCGCGAACGTACCCGGCGCCGTCACTTCTTCACCAGGAGTCCGATCCAACCGCCACCTGTATGTTGGCTCCGATCTTTGAAATACGGTTTTACACCCCCGGCAGTTCCGGCATCTCCTCGGCCGTAGCGGCTTCTTCGAGCAATTCCCCGAAGAACCGGCCGGCCCAGCCGGGCTCGAATTCGTCCTCGGCGCCGATCGTCTTCATGGCCTCGGCATGAAGCGTATCCAGGATTGCCCGCAGCTTCTCTTCGGTCAGTGCCCAGACGTCCTCGCGGTTCATGCAATAGAACTCATGCAGCTTGCGGCCGATATGGCCGAATTCCTGGATGGCGAAGGCGAGGAACTTCACGCTGGCCGGCTCGGCGGCGAACTTCTCCTCTGCGTCAACCAGACGGCGCCGCGTGTCCTTGTCGTTCAGGTCGGCGCGGTTCACCATGATGCAATAGACGCGCTTGAGGTCTTTCTTCTCGAGCGCCAGTTCCACATGGCTTTTCGCACTTTCGTATTGCGACTCGATGCGCTCCGGCGTGAGTTCGCGCATCGTGGTCACTTCGGCAATCACGGTGAAACCCTCATAGTCCGCGCGCACATCGGGATTGAGGCCGGGCGCCGGACCGTATGGCACCTTGCCATCCTTGCCCACGCGGCACGCACAGAGGGGCGTCTGCGGACTGTCGAGGCAGCTCAGCATCATGCCGGCGATCAGTTCCAGACCGATCCCCTTCGTGCTCAACAGCAAGCTGCGCTTCGTCCTGGTGCGCTCCTCGGATTCGCCGGGACGGGGCTCGATCATGAGCCTCTGCGCAGTTCTGGCGTCGAAACCGATCCGTCGGTAAATCTCGCGCCTGTTGACGGTGTGGTCTTCGTTCAACAACAGTGTTGCGGCCCTACCGAGATTCAGCGGACCGACCCTGTGCCGTGGAGCAGGAAAGGGGATGGTGGGCTCCTCCGGCGGGGCGCCTATCAGGATGCGGGCAACCAGCGTCACCGCGTGTCCTCCTCCGGCTCTTTCATGACCGGATGAAGCCACTGCAATTCGCCCGGATACCCGACCGGCACGATTGCGCCGGCATCGCAGAGCATGAGAACGCTCGAACGCGCGGCGGCGATCTTGTCTGCGGCTTGGGGATATTGGTCGAGAAGCTGGTCCGCCATGAAATCGGCCATGACGAGGCCCGCATATTCGATATCGTCCTCATCCCGGTCCAGCCGGGACAAGGCGGTCCAGCGGTTCAACAGCAACATGGAGGCGAAATCCGCCCACCTCGGCGGTGCGCTCAGCTCCTGCAACCAGAAATGCAGCCACATGAACTCGGGCAGACAGAACGCCTGGCGGTAAATCACAGAGCGCGGATCCTCTTCGTGCTCACTTCCGTTTTCGGGCCCGGTGAGCGCCTCCGCCGCTCTTCTCATGTGGCTGACCACACTGCGCTGCTGGTCGTCGCGACCGGCGACGCCGTAGTTCACCCGAAGGGCTCGCCGCAACCATTCCCGGTTCTCGACGTTGCGCAAGCTGTCCGGCGTGACCCGCCCCTCCTCGTCGGCCACCTCCAGCCGCTGGAGCTGGTCGAGGCAGTCCATGGCCATCTCGGAGACGGTTTTCGCGCGCTCGGGTGCCTCGTCGGGGCTCACGGGCAAGCCCGCTGCGATGACCTCGGGTGAACGGAAAAGCCCAAGACCGTCCAGATGCTCGTCGCTCAGACCCCTCTTCGCGATTGCGATCTCCAGCTCCAAAAGAGCGAAGCGCCCGGTCGCGCCACTGTTCGCCAGCGCCCTTGCGGCCACCGGCAGGAAGAACAGCTCCTGCTGGACGCCGGCGAAAAAGGGCGTCTTATCCATCCCTGAGTTCCTCCGCGATCTCCTTGGCCTCCGCCCATCCCAGGCGGAAGTCCAGATGCCTGTCGATCCTGAGGCCCTTGCGGTCGCGCAGCAGGCCCAGAAGGGCGGCCGGCATGTCTTTCGGGTCCGTCCAGGGCCGGTCGTAATTCAGGGAGAACCAGCCCAGCCAGATCCCGCAAGTCGCGATCTCGGCGTTTTCCGAGCCTTCGACATGGCGGGGTCCCCCACCGCACGGTAACGCGGACGCCTGGCTGCCGGAGCCCGTCTGCGGATCGCCTGGATCGCCGAGTCGATGGACTGCAGGTTGGCGTATCTCAGCACAATCTCGGCCTCGCCTTCCGGCGGCCAGTCCCGGTTCGGTCCCTGGGTGAACCACAAGATGGCCGAGCGTCCGCCCGGGGGAAACCGGAGCCAGCCCCATGACCCGGTATCCGACCATGCTCCGTTCAGCGGTTGCAGGAACAGCCGCGCTTTGGCTCGTGCGACCCGCAGCGCCTTGTCCGCCTTCCCAAGATCGGCCTCGCCGCCCTTCTCAAGCTCCTCCTCGATCTTCGTTTGCCAGTTTTTTGCAACCCGCTTCTTCTGGTTTTCCCACACCCTCTTCCGGTCGGCGGTCGACTTCGACCCGTCCCCGGTTTTCCGCGACTGCACGATGGCTATCTCGACGCGGCGGTCGCGGATATCGTCGGCAAAGACAGCGGCCGCGCCCTTGTAGACCGTCTTCTCCCCATCCATGCAGACTGCGACCTTCCGGAACCGGCCGGTCAGTTCCCTGACCACCATGAAATGCGCGAGGGCCGCATAGTCGCGGCGCATGAACAGGCCTCCGGCGCCAAGATGCGGGACCTTCCGTTCCAGCATCTCGTTCTCCCC
>MPNF01000172.1 GCA_002238885.1 Alphaproteobacteria bacterium bin95
GCGACGCCGGCGCCTCGACGGTCATGCGGCCCATGCGCGGCTATCCGGAAATGCTGGTCCGGGCGCTGATTGCGCCGGGCTCGGAATCGATCATCGAAGACCTCTTCACGCGGCACGGCGACGAGTGTGTTCGTTTCGAGGTGCCGGTCGCGGGAATCGTCTGGGGACCGCTGGCCGCCCGCCTGATCTCCGCCGGCGCGGGGACGGCGCTGGCCTACGCCGATGCAGCCGACGGGAAGGTGGTCGTTAATCCGCGGCCCGGGCAGCGCATATCCGCCTCGGCGCTCTTCCTGGTGGTCAAGGAAGGGTACGAGCCGACTGCGGACATGGTGGCCCGGCTGATCCGCGAGGAAGGCGAGGTCGCGGCGTGACGAGATCCGGGACCGCGCTCCCGGGCCTCATGCCCCCGTCCGGTTGGGCCGGGACGGTAGCAGCCGGCGCACTTCCCCCGCCCTGATGGCGCCGAGGCCGAGCGCAGCCAGAACGAAGACCGCGAGGCCGCCGCCGCAGAGCGCCGCCAGCGCCGCGATCCGCCGGGCTTCCCCGCCATCGAGCCAGGAGCCGGCCGCTTCGAGCCCGGCGACAAGCGCCGCGGCCATGATGAGCGCCGCCCCGGCCGTTCGGGGCAACCGGGAGAGCAGGCGCTTGTCCGCCCGGCAATGATCGCGCCGCTGGAGCGCGGCCCAGAGCAGCGCCGTGTTCGCCCAGGCGGCCGCGCTCGTTGCTGCGGCGATGCCGACATGGCCGATGACGCGGTAGAGCGCCAGGCTGAGGCCCGTATTGAGCACCACGACGACAACCGTGATCCGGAACGGCGTGCGCATGTCCTCGCGAGCGAAGAATCCCGGCTGCAATATCCGCACCAGCACGAAGGCGGGCAGGCCGGCCGCGAAAGCGGCGATCGCCGCTGCCGTCGCTTCCGTGTCCGCCGCGGAGAAGGCGCCGCGCTCGAACAGCACACGGGCAACCGCCTCGGGCATGGCGATGAGCGCAGCCGCGGCCGGCAGCGCGAGCAGCATCGCGACCTCGATGGCACGGTTCATCTCGTTGGCGGCCCCCGCGCTGTCGCCGGCCTGCAGCGTGCGGGTGAGGCGCGGCAGCAGCGCCGTGCCGAGCGCGATGCCAACCACGCCGAGCGGCAGCTGGTAGATGCGGTCGGCGTAGTGCAGCCAGGCGACGGCCCCGGTCGGCAGCAGCGAGGCGATCACCGTGCCGATCAACAGGTTGATCTGGAGCGCGCCCGCGGACAGCGTGCCCGGCACCAGCTGGCGCAGCAGCCGGCGGACGCCGCGCGTGAGCCGGGGGAAGCGCAGACGGAGCCTGAGCCGCGCCCGGCGCATGTCCCAGAGGATCAACGCCAGCTGCCCGAACCCGGCAATGCAGACGCCGATGGCGAGCGCGAGCCCCGGCGCGCCGGTCCAGAGCGCCGATACGGCGAGCGCGGCGATCAGCACGACATTGAGCAGGATCGGCGCGGCGGACGGGACCGCGAAGCGGTAGAAGCTGTTCAGTATGCCGGCGAAGAATGCCAGCAGCGCCATGCAGAGCAGATAGGGGAAGGTGAGCCGCGAGAACAGCACGGCGGGCCCGAAGCGTTCCGGCTGGTCGAGGAAGCCCGGCGCCAGGATCGTCACCAGGATCGGCATGAAGGCTTCGGCAAGCGCGGTGAACACGAGCAGCGCCGCGAACAGCACTGCCATTACTTCCTCGGCGAAGGCGAGCGCGGCTTTCCTCCCGTCCTGCTGGAGCCGGCCCGAGAACATCGGCACGAAGGCCGCAGCGAAAGCGCCCTCCGCAAACAGCCGGCGGAACAGGTTGGGCAGCCGGAAGGCAACCAGGAAGGCGTCTGCGATGGGACCGGCGCCGAGCAAGGCGGCGAAGGTGAGGTCGCGCACGAAGCCCAGCACCCGGCTTGCCATCGTGTAGCCGCCGACGGTCGCGGCGGCGCGCAGAAGCGCCATTGCCTGCCCTCAGCCGGTTTCGTCGGGGCCCGCTATCGCTTGGAGCAGTATCTCATGCACGCGGGCGAGCTTGCCGTCATGGACGACTTTCAGCCCGAACACGTCCTTCACATAGAACACATCGACCACCCGTTCGCCATAGGTGGCGATGCGCGCCGTGGTAATCCGGAGGCTGAGGTCCGACAGCGCGCGCGCCACATCGAACAGAAAGCCCGGGCGGTCGCGCCCGTTGACCTCGATCACGGTGTGGGTAGCCGACGCGCGGTTGTCGATCAGCACGCGCGGCGGCACGGTGAACACGGCGGTGCGCGAGGGCCAGCCGCGCCGGCGGCGGACCTCCTGCCTGAGGTCGATCTCGCCGCTGAGGGCCTCGCGCACCCGGCGTTCCAGCGCCTGCAACTGGCGCGTGCCGGTCACCGCGTGGGCTTCGGCATCCTGGACCTGGAAGGTGTCGATGGCGATTCCGTTCGCGAAGGTGAAGACCCGGGCCTCGACGACGCTCATGCCGGAGGCCGCGAGTGCGCCTGCGAAACGCGAGAACAGGCCCGGATGGTCCTGCGCGCAGAACACGACCTCGGTGACCGCGCGGCTCTCGTCGATACGTGCCTTCACCGAGAGCGCCGAGGGATCGTCCCGGACCTCCGCGATCATGTCGGCGTGATGCACCAGGGTGTCGCGGTCCCAGGCGAGCCAGTAACTGGCGGGCGCGGCGTCGGCGAATTCCGCGAAGACCTCGTCCGGCCAGCCGGGCAGGGCGGCGCGAAGCTCATCCTGCGCCTCGCTGACCCGCTCGGCTGCGGCGAGGCGGATATCGCCGCCGGTCAGCAATTCCTCGGTCTTGAAATAGAGCTCGCGCAGGAGCGCGGCCTTCCAGGCGTTCCAGACATTGGGGCCGACCGCGCGGATGTCGGCGACGGTCAGCACCAGCAGCAGGCGCAGCCGCTCCGGCGACTGCACCAGGTCGGCGAAATCGGCAATGGCGCTTGCATCGTTCAGGTCCAGCTTGAAGGCGGCGGCACTCATCGCAAGATGGTGGCGCACCAGCCAGGACACCGTTTCGGTCTCCTCCGCGCTGAGCCCGAGCTCCGGCCCGAGCCTGAGCGCGTCCTCCGCTCCCAGGATCGAATGGTCGCCGCCGCGCCCCTTGGCGATGTCGTGCATGAAGACGGCGAGATAGAGCGCCCGGCGCGAGAGCACCTTGTGGACGACTTCGGAGGCGACCGGGGCCTCTTCCCGGAGCTCGCCCTGCTCGATGCGGTGCAGGATGCCGATGGCCCGGATCGTGTGCTCGTCCACGGTGTAGGTGTGGTACATGTCGTATTGCATCTGTGCCACGACCCGCCCGAACACCGGAATCAGGCGGCCGAGCACGCCGGCCTCGTTCATCCGCCGGAGCGTGACGTCGGGCGCCATGGTCGAGGTCATCATGTCCAGGAACAGTCCGGCGGCTTCCGGCCGCCGGTGGAAGCCGGAGTCGATCCGGTGCAGGTTCCGCGTCACCTGGCGCAGCGCCGCCGGGTGGATGTCCAGCTCGTGGTGCTGCGCCTCGTGGAACAGCCGCAGCATGGCGGTCGGGTCTTCGGCGAACGCATCCTCGTGCGCAAGGTTGAGCCAGCCGCTCTCGGCGGTGAACGGCCCCATCTGACTGTCGCGGGTGAGCAGCCGGGAGATGGAGAACAAAGGCTTGCGGCGGTGCTCGTCCTCCAGCGCGGCGCAGAAGATGCGCGTCAGGTCGCCGACCTTCTTCGCCTCCAGATAATAGTGCTTCATGAAGCGCTCGACCGGGCGCGCGCCGGCGCGGCTGCGGTAGCCCAGCCGGGCGGCGATCTCCTGCTGGAGGTCGAAAGTCAGCCGTTCCTCGGCCCGTCCGGCCAGATAGTGCAGATGGCAACGCACGGTGGAGAGGAAGCGCTCCGCCTTGACGAAGGCCGCAAGCTCGGCGGTCGAGAACACGCCCTTCGCCGCCAGCTCGCCCACCTCGTCCACCCGGTAAAGATATTTGGCGATCCAGTAGAGGGTGTGGAGGTCGCGCAGCCCGCCCTTGCCTTCCTTGACGTTCGGTTCGACGACATAGCGGCTGTCGCCGAAGCGCAGATGCCGTTCGTCCCGCTCGGCCAGTTTCCGCTCGGCGAATTCCGGGCCGGTCTTCCTGACCAGCTCGTCGGCGAAGCGGGTGCGGAACTCCTCGTAAAGCCCGGCTTCGCCCCAGAGAAAGCGCGTCTCCAGCAGGCTCGTGCAGATCGTCGTGTCCCGGCCGGCAAGCCGGAGGCACTCCTCGGCCGAGCGCGTGGCGTGGCCGACCTTGAGGCCGGTGTCCCAGAGCAGCAGGAGCACATATTCGACGATCTGCTCCAGCCTGGGCGTGACCTTCCAGGGCAGCAGGAACAGCAGGTCGAGGTCCGAATAGGGGGCGAGGCTGCCGCGCCCGTAGCCGCCCTGGGCGACGAGCGCGAAGCGGTCGCCGGTGGTGGGGTTGGCGGCCGGGAACACCGTTCCAGCGACGAAGTCGAACAGGCCGCCGGCGACCCTGTCCATGGACGAGGAGAGGCTGTGCATTGCGACATCTGCCGGTTGCCCGGCCTCGAAGGCCGCGCGCACGGCCCCGCGCGTCTCCTCCACGCCCTCCTTCAGGATTGCGAGTACCTGTTCCCGGTCGGGGCGCGTCTCGGAGCCCAGCGCATCGAGCCGGGCGACCGTCCGCGCCGCCTGCCGGGCGCTCTCCCCGGCAAATTGCAGGCCGGTTCCGTCCACGCGCCTTGCCCCCGCTGCCGTCAGGCGCGACCATGGTCGGCAGAGGGCGACCCGTCAAGGCGGCGGGCGGCGCCGGTTGCAGCTATGGGGGCGACTTATGGGTAACGGAATCCTGGCGGTGTGGACGGACTGCGCCGCGGACGGCGAAGCGGATTTCAACGAGTGGTACAACCGCGAGCACCTGCCGGAGCGGGTGGGCGTGCCGGGCTTCCTCAAGGGCGTGCGCTACCGCGCGGTCGAGGCCGACCGGGGCTATTTCACCTGGTACCGGACGGAGGATGTGGGCGTGCTGGCGTCGCAACCCTATCGCGACCGGCTGAACGACCCGACCGAGTGGACGCAGCGCGTGATGCACGTCTTCCGCAACACCATCCGCTCGGCGATGACGGTCGAGGCCGAGACGGGGGAAGCGTCCATAGGCGCCTGGGCGGCAGTGCTGCGGGCGGACGAGGAGCTGGGCGCGGTCGATCTGGAAGGCCTTGCCGGGGCGGGGGAAGCCTTGAGCGCGATGCGCTGGCATCTCGACATGGGGGCGACGGGCAGTCCGACCGTGGAAGCCTCGATCCGCGGGCCGGACACGCAAGCGGCGCGGGCGGTGCTGGTCCAGACAACGACGGAAGCAGGGGCCCGCCGCGCGGCGGCGGCGCTCGCAGGACAGGGCGAAGTGGGCGTCTATGCGCTGATGGCGGTGCTGATGAGCGAAGACCTGACCGGTTGAGCGGTCTCGCCTGTTGCACGGATGACAAGGGAGTGCGAGGTGGTGGAGCCGAGGGGAGTCGGTATTATACAATAACACTTTGATTTTACATGATTTATTCTGTAAATTTTTGGTCTTCCCCACATGTTTCCCACCAAGATCAACTGGAACACGACGGAGTTCTCGGGTGGTGCGGAGACCGTAGCACGAGGGCGGTCGCTACATTCACGTGCGAAGGGAAGTTCTTCCAGCTCGCCGAGATCGCGGCGAGCAAGCGACGGGGCAAGACCGCGTCGCTGCTGTCGCCCCTCTCGCTGGAGGCGGTAAGGCGGGTCGACCTGCTGTTCGACATGGATCGCGGGATCAACGGCAAGCCGGCCGCGGAATGCCTCGCCGCGCGTCAGGAGCCGGCCGCACCCGAGACCGATGGGACCCGGTCACGGAAACCGGGCTGAAGTCGTAGATTCGGAGCCGCTGCGGCAGCGAATGCTTACACATTTTAGTACGGGAGCGGACCAGATCGCACTTCTGCGATTGAACGGCGCATGGCTGTAGGATTCCTGCTAACTGAAGGTTTTGTAGACCGCCATGGTTCCGTTTACGTTCCAACCATGGCAACCCCCGATCAAGGAATCCGGAGTACGGTGTTTCTCCAGCCGGAAGAGCGAACATGCCGCCGCGAGTTCGTCTCAGCCGGCCTGAGAAGCTGCCCCGAGTTCCAGTTGCGACGCGATCGAGCCCAAGGTGGCATCGACGTGAACGGTAAGGACACTGCCCTTTCTGAACTCGTACCGGTCGCGGTCTTCCTGGACCCCTCGCACAGCAGGCTCAATCGCTACAGGTCCATTGGCAATGGACCGGTCTTCCACCCTTTTGGGCATCGCGTCACGTACCACGGGGCCCCGCCGGAGGCCCGGGCAGCGAAGCGCCGGATGACACCGACTTCCGAAGATGGCAGCACCTGGCACAACTTCCCGAGCGCGGAAGTGAGATTCGGTCCTGCCGCAGATCTCTCATTTGAAACAACAGAAATCCCGGTGACAAA
>MPNF01000173.1 GCA_002238885.1 Alphaproteobacteria bacterium bin95
GCGCGCGACGGCTGGAAGCCGCCCTACACCCACCTGGACCAGTTCCACGAGACCTTCGTCACGATGGGCTATCTGGCGGCCTGCACGAAGCGAATCGGGCTGGCCTCAGGCGTGCTGATCCTGCCGCAGCGCCAGACGGCGCTCGTCGCCAAGCAGGCGGCCGAGGTCGATATCCTGTCGGGCGGGCGCCTCAGGCTCGGAATCGGCACCGGCTGGAACTTCGTCGAATACGAAGCGCTGAACGAGGACTGGGAAACGCGCGGCGCCCGGCAGGCGGAGCAGGTGGCGCTGATGCGCCGGCTCTGGACGGAGGACCTGGTGACGACCGAGGGCCGCTGGCACGGCTTTGCCGACGCCGGGCTCAATCCGTTGCCGCCCCAACGCCCGATCCCCGTCTGGTTCGGCGGCACACATCCGGCCGTGCTGCGCCGCGCGGCGAAGATGGGCGACGGGTGGATCCCCATCGCCCGCCCGGACGACGCCGGCAAGCGTTTGGTTGAGACGCTGCATGGCCTACTGGAAGCAGAGGGGCGCGATCCGGCTTCGTTCGGTATCGACGCCTGGCTGCGCGCCTCTTCGCCCGACGTGCAGAAATGGGCTGCTGCTGCAGAGGGCTGGCGGGCGCTCGGCGCAAGCCTGCTGACGCTCTATCCGCTCTACCGGGTGGAGTCGGTGGACGAGCGCATCCAGGCGCTTGCGCGCTTCAAGGAGGCGGCCGGCGCTTGCTGACGATCTCCGGCGGACAGGTCCTGTCGCCGGAAGGCGGCTTCGAGCGGCGCGATCTTGCCGTCGCCGACGGGCGCATTGCGGCCGCCGGCAGCGGCGGAGGCGAGGTTCTCGACGCATCCGGGCTTCTGGTCCTGCCGGGAATCGTGGATATCCACGGCGACGCCTTCGAACGCCAGATCATGCCGCGCCCGGGCGTCCATTTCCCGCTGGACGTGGCGCTGCTGGACACCGACCGGCAGATGGCCGCCAACGGCATCACCACGGCTTACCACGCGGTCACATGGTCTTGGGAACCGGGACTGCGGGGGCGCGGCACGCTGGTGGCGCTGATGAATGCGCTGGAGGCGCTGGAAGGCCGCTTAGTCGTGGACACCCGCCTGCACCTGCGCATCGAGACCTACAATCTGGGCGCGGTGGACGAGCTCTGCGAGTGGATGGGAGCGGGGAAAGTCGATCTCCTCGCCTTCAACGACCATTTCGAGGAGATCTACGAGCAGTGCCGCGACGGCGAAAAGATCGGGAAATATGCCGAGCGCGCGGGGCTCGCGCATGACGCCTTTCTTGACCTTCTGGAGGAGGTGCGAAAGGGAGCGCCCGAGGTGCCGGCGGCCATGCGCCGGGTCGCGGCGGCGGCGGAAGCGGCGGGCGTCGTCCGGCTCGCCCATGACGAGGAGACGCTCGAAGACCGGAGCCTTTATCGCAGCCTGGGCGCGCTGATCTCGGAGTTCCCGGAGATCGTGCCGGTGGCGCGCGAGGCGGCTGCGGCAGGAGAGGCAGTCGTGTTCGGGGCGCCGAATGTGCTGCGGGGCGGCAGCCACGCCGGCTGTCCCGGAGCGGCTGACATGGTCCGCGAGGGCTTCTGCACAGTGCTGGCCTCGGACTACTACTATCCCGCCCTGCTGCTGGCGCCCTTCCGGCTGGCGGAGCAGGGCATCCTCAAGCTGGAGGAGGCCTGGCCACTGGTCTCCGCAAACCCGGCCCGCGCGGCGGGCTTGGCCGACCGGGGTGCGCTCGTCGAGGGCGCACGGGCGGACATCCTGCTGGTCGATCCCTCCGGCCCCGTCCCCCGCCCGGCTGCCATGCTCGCCGGAGGCAGGCTGCTGCGCTTCGGGATCGGCTGACGATTCGGGTCAGGAAACGATCTGCCCCCGTCCTGTCGGCGGCGCCGGCAGCTTGAGCCCGGCCTCTCGGTATCCGGGGCCGGCATGGCTGGCGCAGGGGCTTGCGGCCGGTGGCCAAGGATTGCTTGACTGGCGGTGGACCCTTGCCGGAGACCTCGAATGAATCTGGCCGCATTGATGATCCGCGCTGCCCGCGCCAGACCGGACAGCCTTGCGCTGGCGCGCGGGCTCGAACCGCACTCCGACTACCACACGCTTGCCGACCGCTCAGCCGCTATCGCCGGCTCCCTGCGCGCCGCCGGCCTGCAGCCCGGAGACCGCGTGGCGATCGCGATGAAGAACTGCCCGGAATTCATCGAATTGCTCTATGGCATCTGGCATGCAGGCCTTTGCGCTGTGCCGGTCAATGCCCGGCTGCACCCGACGGAATTCGCCTACATCTTCGAGAATTCCGGCGCTCGGATCGTGGCCGTCACGCCCGACCTGGCGGACGCCCTGGCTCCGGTCTGCGACGGCCTGCCCGAGGTGGAACGCATGCTCGTCGTCGGGGAGGCGGAGTTCCGGGCCCTCTACGAAGGGGAACGGATCGGCCTCGCCGATGTCGCGCCGACGGACAATGCGTGGCTGTTCTATACCAGCGGCACGACCGGCCGGCCGAAGGGCGCCGCGCTCTCGCACCGCAACCTGATGCACTGCACGCTCGGCTATTTCTCCGACGTGGACGACATCTCCGAGGGCGATGCCGTGCTGCATCCCGCACCGCTCAGCCATGCATCCGGCTGCTACAGCATCCCCTATGTCGTCCGCGCCAGCCCCCAGGTGGTGCCCCACGGGGGTTTCGACCCGGAAGAGATTTTCGAGCTGATCCGGCACTACAGGGGCAGCAGCTTCTTCGCGGCACCCACCATGGTGAAGCGCCTGATCGACCACCCGGCGGCTGCGAGCGCGGACGTCGCCAACCTGCGCTCGATCATTTACGGCGGCGGGCCGATGTATGTGGCGGACGCCAAGCGCGCCTTCGAGCTCTGGGGACCGAAGCTCATCCAGATCTACGGGCAGGGCGAGTGCCCGATGACGATCACGAGCCTGCGCCGGGAAGAGATCGCGGATGTGGGCCATCCCCGTTACGAGGAGCGGCTCGCCTCGACCGGGCGGGCTTTCTCCAACGTCGAGGTGCGGGTTGCCGACGCGGACGAACGCGCCCTGCCGGCAGGCGAGATCGGCGAAATCCAGGTGCGCGGCGAGGTCGTGATGAACGGCTACTGGAACAATCCGGAAGCCACGGAAGCGGCGCTCAGGGGCGGCTGGCTGCATACGGGCGATGTCGGAATCATCGACGAAGAAGGCTATGTGACGCTCAAGGACCGCTCGAAGGACATGATCATCTCGGGCGGCACCAACATCTATCCGCGCGAGATCGAGGAGGTGCTGCTGACCCATTCCGGCGTGAGCGAGGTCGCGGTCATCGGTCGGCCCGACCCGGAATGGGGCGAAAGCGTCATCGCCTATGTCGTCGCCGCAGGGGATACGCCCGCGCAGGATTCGCTCGACCGGCACTGCCTGGACCATATGGCCCGCTTCAAGCGTCCCAAGGCCTACCGCTTCGTCGAGGCGTTGCCGAAGAACAACTACGGCAAGGTCGTGAAGACGGAAATCCGGGACCTGGAGGCAGCTCAGCCGGCCCCCTGATCCTGCTCCTGAAACGACGAAGCCCCGCCGGGGCGGGGCTTCGCGTTTGCCGGAGCCTGCTGTCGGGTCAGACGCTGTAATACATCTTGAACTCGACCGGATGCGGGGTGTGCTCGAGGGCGTAGACCTCGTTCCACTTGAGGTCGATATAGCCGTCGATCAGGTCGTCGGAGAACACGTCGCCCCGCGTCAGGAAGGACCGGTCGGCGTCCAGGCTCCCGAGCGCCTCGCGCAGCGAACCGCACACGGTCGGCACGCCTTCCAGCTCTTCCGGAGGCAGGTCGTAGAGGTTCTTGTCCATCGGCTCGCCCGGATGGATCTTGTTGATAACCCCGTCGATGCCGGCCATCAGCATCGCCGCGAAGGCGAGATAGGGGTTGGCGCCCGGATCGGGGAACCGCACCTCGACGCGCTTGCCGTTCGGGCTCGCAACATAGGGGATGCGGCAGGAGGCCGAGCGGTTGCGGCTCGAATAAGCCAGCAGCACCGGCGCTTCGAAGCCCGGAATCAGCCGCTTGTAGGAGTTGGTCAGCGGGTTGGAGAAGGCGTTGATGGCCTTCGCATGCCGGATGATGCCGCCGATATAGTGCAGCGCGAACTCCGAGAGGTCCGCATAGCCGTGGCCGGCGAACAGCGGCTGGCCGTCCTTCCACACCGACTGATGCACATGCATGCCGGAGCCGTTGTCGTCCATTACCGGCTTGGGCATGAAGGTCGCGGTCTTGCCATAGCTGTGCGCGACCATATGCGTCACATATTTGTAGATCTGCAGGGAGTCGGCAGCCCCGACCAGAGTGCCGAACTTCAGGCCGAGCTCATGCTGGGAGGGCGCCACCTCATGGTGGTGCTTCTCCATGTCGAGGCCCATTTCGGCCATGGTGGACACCATCTCGGAGCGCATGTCCTGGCCGCTGTCCACGGGTGCGACGGGGAAGTAGCCGCCCTTCACGTCCGGCCGGTGGCCGGGATTGCCCTCGTCGAACTTCGAGCCGGAATTGTAGGGCCCCTCGTCGCTGTCCAGCATGTAGAAGGTCTTGTTCATCGACACGTCGAAGCGCACGTCGTCGAACACGAAGAACTCGGCTTCCGGACCGAAATAGGCGGTATCGCCAATGCCGGCTTCCTGGATGTAGGCCTCGGCCTTCTTGGCGACCGAACGCGGGCAGCGCTCATAGGCCATGCCCGTGGAAGGCTCGTGCACGTCGCAGAACATCACCATCGTGTTCTCCGCCATGAACGGGTCCATGACCGCCGTGGTCGGGTCCGGCATCAGGATCATGTCGGACTCGTTGATGTCCTTCCAGCCCGCGATCGACGACCCGTCGAAGAAGAAGCCGTCCACGAAGACGTCCTCGTCCATGGTCGTCATGTACTGGGCGGTGTGCTGCCACTTGCCGCGCGGATCGGTGAAGCGCAGGTCCACATGGCGGACATCGTTATCCTGGATTGCCCTGAGCACGTCCTCGGGCGTCTTGCAGTTGAGCGACATGAGATAGAGGCTCCCTCTCTTTTCCGGACGGCGTTCCCGCCGAGTTCCCTGAATGGCGTCAGATGGCTTCCGCGCCGGTTTCGCCGGTTCGGATGCGGATCGCTTCCTCGATCGGATAGACGAAAATCTTGCCGTCGCCGATACGGGCGGTATAGGCCGCCTGCTGGATCGCCTCGACGGCTCGTTCGACCGCGGCGTCTTCCACGACGACCTCGATCTTCACCTTCGGCAGGAAGTCCACCACATACTCGGCGCCGCGATAAAGTTCGGTGTGGCCTTTCTGCCGCCCGAAACCCTTCGCCTCCAGCACGGTGATGCCTTTGATGCCGACCTCGTGCAGCGCGTCCTTCACCTCGTCGAGCTTGAAGGGTTTGATGATCGCTTCAATCTTCTTCATAGCCGTCCCGCCGGTGGTTGGCATCTTGCCGTTATGTTGAAAAGCACACTCCATGCCAGTCCGCAAGGCATAAGTAGCCTTTGAAATTCAACGGTTTTTCGACCATCGGGCATCGGGATTTGCACATATTTGCGCCAAATGCCGATTATGTGGGCGAATGGAATGCCTGCCGAACGGGCGGTCAAAGCACGGTGCGGATACGCTCGACCGCGCGCTCGATGTCTTCCTCGCTCGCCGCGTAGGAAAAGCGGATGAAGCCCTCTCCATGCGCGCCGAAGCTGGTGCCGGCCACGGTCGCGACGCCGGCATCCTCCAGCATCCGGCTCTGCAACTCGCGGGCGCTCATGCCGGTGCCCTCGATATTGGGGAAGGTGTAGAACGCGCCGCCCGGGTCCACGCAGCGGAAGCCTGGCAGCTGGTTGAGAGCGCGCACGATGATGCGCCGCCGCGCATCGAAGGCCCGGCGCATGGTCTCCACGGCGTCCTGCGGCCCGTTCAGCGCGGCGATGCCGGCATATTGCGTGGCCGCGTTGACGCAGGAATGGCAGTTGACCGCCAGCCGCTCGACCAGCGGGAAGAGCGCCTTCGGCCAGACGCTGTAGCCGAGCCGCCAGCCGGTCATCGCATAGGTCTTGCTCCAGCCGTCCAGCAGGATGGTGCGCTCGCGCAGGCTCTCATAGCCGAGCAGCGAGACATGCTCATTGTCCTCGTAGAGCAGCCGGCTGTAGATCTCGTCCGACATCACCGCGACATGCGGATGAGCTTCCAGCCCGGCAACCAGCTTGTCCATTTCCGCCTTCGGCGCGACGCCGCCGGTCGGGTTCGCGGGGCTGTTCAGGATGAGCAGGCGGGTTGCAGGGCCGATCTGCGCCAGCACCTCGTCGGCCGAGAACGCGAAACCGTTCTCCTCGTGCAGCGCCATGGCGACGGGGGTAGCGCCGGTATAGGCGATCATCGACTCGTAGATCGGGAAACCGGGATTGGGATAGACGATCTCGGCGCCCGGCTCGCCGAACATCATGAT
>MPNF01000174.1 GCA_002238885.1 Alphaproteobacteria bacterium bin95
CGGCCCAAGTTCGGCGCGGCACAGGTTCGCCGAGGAAAAGGCGCCCGATCAGGGCCGCGGCGAGCGGCGAGCTTGCGAGCACCACCAGCACATTGGCAGCCGTGGTAAGCGCCAGCGCCCACACGAAGCAATTGCTGACCACGACCAGGAGCGCGACGCCCAGCAGCCGTCGCGGCCCAAAGCGGAAGATGTTGCGAACGCCCTCCCGGCCCTCGATTGCGCCCACCAGCAGAGTGAGGCCGGCCGCGATGCCGACGCCGCGCCAGAACACCAGGGTCCACGGGTCGGTGTCGACCAGCCGTACCAGCAGGGTATCGGGCGTGACGATGAGGACGCCGACGAATGTCAGTGCAAGCCCGCGGGCATAGTGCGAATGCATGGGAGGCCGAACGGCTGCGCCGCGGCCCGGCAGCGCGTCAGGCGGCTTCGCTCAGCACTGTCTCGTCGCGCTCCGCGGTCGGACCGCTGTCCTGGCCTTTGGCGGCAATATCCCGGTCCACAAACTCGATGACGGCCATCGCCGCCATGTCGCCCCGCCGAAAGCCGGCCTTGAGCACGCGCGTATAGCCTCCCGGCCGGTCCGCATAGCGCTCCCGCAGCGTGGAGAACAGCTTTGCGACCATGGCGTTGTCACGGAGCTGCGCGAAAGCCTGCCGGCGCGCGTGGAGGTCACCGCGCTTGGCGAGCGTGACCAGCCGTTCGACGACCGGCCGCAGCTCTTTCGCCTTGGGCAGCGTGGTGCGGATCTGTTCGTGCTTGATGAGCGCGTTCGCCATATTGGCGAACATCGCCTTGCGGTGTGCCCAGCTCCGGTTGAGCCGCCGGCCCTGTTTGCGGTGGCGCATCGCCCTGTCCCCCTCCGCTCAGAACGGCTCGTCGAGCCGCTTGGCGAGCTCCTCGATATTGTCCGGCGGCCAGTTCGGCACTTCCATGCCGAGGTCCAGCTCCATCGTCTTCAGCAGCGCCTTGATCTCGTTCAGCGATTTCCTGCCGAAGTTCGGCGTGCGGAGCATTTCGTTCTCGGTCTTCTGCACCAGGTCGCCGATATAGATGATGTTGTCGTTCTTGAGGCAGTTCGCCGAGCGGACCGACAATTCCAGCTCCTCGACCTTGCGCAGCATGTGGGCGTTGAAGGGCAGATCGACAGCCCGGCCTTCGGGCTGCGACTGCTGCAGGTCCTCGAAATTCACGAAGAGCTGCAGCTGGTCCTGCATGATGCGGGCGGCAAACGCCACGGCATCCTCCGGCGAGACGGACCCGTCTGTCTGAACGTCGAGCAGCAGTTTGTCGTAGTCGGTTGCCTGCCCGACGCGGGTCTGTTCCACCCGGTAGGACACCTGCCGCACCGGGCTGTAGGTCGCATCGACCGGGATCATGCCGATAGGCGCATCCTCCGGCCGGTTGTCGGACGCCTGGACATAGCCCTTGCCGTTCTCGACCGTCATTTCCATGCGCAGGCTCGCGCCCCGGTCGAGCGTGCAGATGACATGATCGAGGTCCATGATCTCGATGTCGGAACCCGCCTGGATGCGTCCGGCGGTCACGACGCCCGGCCCTGTCGCGTCCAGCACCATCCGCCTCGGGCCGTCGGAATGCTTGCGCAGCGCCAGCCCCTTGATGTTGAGGATGATGTCGGTGACGTCCTCGCGCACGCCCACGATCGACGAGAATTCGTGCAGCACGCCGTCGATCTGCACCCGCGTGACGGCTGCCCCCTGCAGGGAGGACAGCATGATCCGCCGGAGCGCGTTGCCGAGCGTGATTCCGAAGCCGCGCTCCAGGGGCTCAGCAGCGATCACCGCCGACCGCCCGGGATCGCCCCCGGCTTGCAGGTCGAGCTTGCCGGGCTTGATGAGAGCCTGCCAGTTCTTATGCGTGAACGATGTGGTCATCGTTTCGTTTCAATCCCTGCCGGGAGGGCCGGCCAGCTGGTTTCGATCGGATGCTGCGATCACACGCGCCGACGCTTCGGCGGGCGGCAGCCATTATGCGGTATCGGCGTCACGTCACGGATCGAGGTGATCGTGAAGCCGGCCGCCTGAAGCGCGCGCAGTGCGGATTCGCGCCCCGAGCCCGGCCCGCGCACATTGACGTCGAGAGTCTTCACGCCGTGTTCCTGCGCCTTGCGGGCACAGTCCTCGGCGGCGATCTGGGCTGCGAAGGGGGTGGACTTGCGCGAGCCCTTGAAGCCCTGTCCGCCCGCCGACGACCAGGCGATCGCATTGCCCTGGACATCGGTGATGGTGATCATCGTGTTGTTGAACGTCGCGTTCACATGCGCGACGCCCGACGAAATGTTTTTGCGCTCGCGTCTGCGCACGCGGGCGGCAGCTGGCCTCGCCATCCTCGACCGATTCCTTCTTCGTTTATTTCTTCTTGCCGGCGATCGGCCGCGCCTTGCCCTTGCGGGTGCGCGCATTGGTGTGCGTGCGCTGTCCGCGCACGGGAAGCCCCTTGCGGTGACGCTGACCGCGGTAGCAACCGAGGTCCATGAGGCGCTTGATGTTGATTGCGACTTCGCGCCGCAAATCGCCCTCGACCATATAGTCGCGGTCGATGGCCTCGCGGATGCGGATGACCTGGTCCTCGGTCAACTGATTGACCCTGTACTCCAGAGGCACCCCCGCCTTCTCGCAGATCTCCCGCGATTTGGCGCGTCCGATGCCATGGATGTAAGTCAGGGAAATCTCAACGCGCTTCTGCGTCGGAATGTTGACGCCGGCAATTCGCGCCACTCCTGGGACTCCTTACAGGCTGGATCGCTGGAACAGCGCAACATACGCCCGGCCGCGAAAACCGTCAACCGCCAGAAGGCCGGCCTCCGGCTTCCCCGCCGAGCGCAACATCGATTTGCAGTGCAACCTCGCCGATTTCCGCCATGCCGTCAACCCGGCGCAGCAGGCCTCTCGTTTCGTAATAGGGAAGGATCGGCGCCGTCTGGCCGCGATACACCCTGAGCCGTTCCCGAACCGTATCGGCGCTGTCATCGGGCCGGCGCTTGAAATCCGTGCTGCCGCAATTGTCGCAGCGACCCGCCTCGACCGGTTGCTTGAACCGGTCGTGGTAGCCCTCGCCGCACTTACCGCATGTGAACCGGCCGGAAATGCGCTCAACCAGCGCCTCCCCGTCCACCTGCAGCAGCACTACGGCATCGAGTGCCTTTCCCTTGCTGGCCAGAAGGGCATCGAGCGCCTCGGCCTGCGCGGTGGTGCGCGGAAAGCCGTCGAGAATGAAGCCGCCAGCGCAGTCCAGTGCGTCCATCCGCCTGGAGATTATGCCGATCATAATCTCGTCCGGCATCAGCCGGCCCGCTTCCGTCACTGCGGCAGCCTGCCTGCCGAACTCCCCACCGCCCGCTATCTCCGCGCGCAGCATGTCGCCGGTGGAGAGGTGGGGAAGCCCGCGTCCTTCCGTCAATCGCCGTGCCTGTGTCCCCTTGCCCGCGCCGGGCGGACCCAGCAGGACCAGGATCATCTTCGCCGTCCCCGCAGACGCGACTTCTTGATCAGACCCTCATACTGGTGCGCGATCAGGTGGCTCTGCACCTGCGCTACCGTGTCCATCGTCACATTGACGACGATGAGCAGGCTGGTCCCGCCGAAATAGAACGGCACGGCGTATTGGGAGATCAGGATCTCCGGCAGCAGGCAGACCAGCGCCAGATAGGCGGCGCCGACCGTCGTCAGCCGGGTCAGCACATAGTCGAGATAGACGGCGGTATTCTTGCCGGGCCGGATGCCGGGAATGAACCCGTTGTAACGCTTCAGGTTTTCCGCCGTCTCCTCCGGATTGAACACGATCGCGGTGTAGAAGAAGCAGAAAAACACGATCATCGCCGTGTACAGCGCCAGATAGAGCGGTTGGCCGTGCCCGAGATAGGCGGCGACAATGCCGAGCACGCCCTCCTCGCCGCCCGGCGTCGCGCCGGCCGCGCTGAACTGCGCGATGGTCAGCGGCATCAGCAGCAGCGAGCTTGCGAAGATCGGCGGAATGACGCCAGCGGTATTCAGCTTCAGCGGCAGGTGGGAGCTGTCGCCGCCATACATGCGGTTGCCCACTTGGCGCTTGGGATACTGGACAATCAGACGCCGCTGGGCCCGCTCCATGAAAACGATAAAGGCGACCACTGCCACCGCCATCGCCAACAGGCCCAGAATGAAGGCCGTGGACATCTGACCCGTCCGGCCAAGCTCGAACATCTGCCCGAGCGCGAGCGGCAAGTTCGCTACAATGCCCGAGAATATGATGAGCGAGATGCCGTTGCCGACGCCGCGCTGGGTGATCTGCTCGCCGAGCCACATCAGGAAGACCGTGCCGCCGACGATGGTCACGACCGTGGTGAACTTGAAGAACAGACCGGGGATCAGCACGGCCGATCCCGACGGCCCCGCCATCGCCTCAAGGCCGCTTGCAAGCCCGAAGCCCTGCACCGCCGCCAGCAGCACCGTGCCGTAGCGGGTGTACTGGTTGATCTTCTTCCGGCCCGATTCGCCTTCCTTCTTCAGGGCTTCAAGCTTCGGGCTGACGGCGGTCAGCAACTGCATGATGATCGCCGCGGATATGTAGGGCATGATGTTGAGGGCGAAGATGCTCATCCGGCTGAGCGCGCCGCCGGCGAACATGTCGAACAGGCCGAGCACGCCGCCCTGCTGCTGGGCGAACACCTCCGCCAGGATCGACGCATCGACGCCCGGGATCGGTATGTAGGTGCCGAAGCGGTAAACGATCAGCGCGCCGAGCGTGAACCAGATGCGTTTCTTCAGCTCCGTCGCCTTGGCGAAGGCGCCGAAGTTCACATTGGCCGCAAGCCGCTCGGCGGCGGAAGCCATGGTTCCCCGTTACCCTTCCGCCGGTGCTGCGTTCAGCACCGTCACGGTGCCGCCCGCCGCCTCCACCGCGGCGACCGCGGCCCTGGAAGCGCCGGCCACCCGAAGGTCGAGCCCTGACTTGAGTTCGCCTCCGGCAAGCAGCCTGATGCCGTCGCGCGGCCGGCGCACGACGCCGGAGGCGACGAGCGCCGCCGCATCCACCGGCTCGGCCGGGTCCAGCTTGCCGGCCTCCACCGCAACCTGCAGGCGGCCGAGATTGACCGCCTGGTAGCGCGCGCGGAACCGGTGGTTGTTGAAGCCCCGCTTCGGCAGCCTGCGGTAGAGCGGCATCTGGCCGCCCTCGAAACCGTTGAGCGCAACGCCACTTCGGGACTTCTGGCCCTTGACGCCGCGACCGGAGGTCTTGCCCTTGCCGGAACCGATACCGCGCCCGACGCGCTTGGCCGTCTTGCGGGCGCCTGGGTTATCCGAGAGTTCGTTCAGCTTCATCGCGTCTTCGTCCTCGCTAACCCGTCAAATCGGGGGTGGCCCGCCATCATTCAACCTCTTCCACGCGCACCATGTGCCGCACCTTGGCGATCATGCCCCTCACAGCCGGCGTGTCCTCCAGGATACGGGACCGGTTCATCTTGTTCAGCCCGAGGCCGATCAGCGTCTCGCGCTGCACCCTCGGCCGCCGGATCGGCGAACCCGTCTGCGTGACCTTCACACGTTTCGCGGCCCCGTCATTCATTTTCGGCAGCCTCCGCCGGCGCATCTGCCTCTGCGGATTCGTCAGCGGGCGCCCGAGGCCCGAACAGGTCCGAGGGGCGTTTGCCCCGCCGCTGCGCGACCATGCGCGGGCTGGCCGTGCGGGAAAGCGCCTCGAAAGTGGCCTTCACCATGTTGTGCGGGTTGGAAGTGCCCAGCGACTTGGCCACCACATCCTGGATGCCAAGCGCCTCGAACACGGCGCGCATCGGTCCGCCGGCGATGACGCCGGTGCCCTGCGGCGCCGCACGCAGCACCACCCGGCCGGCGCCGAATCGCCCGCGCACATCGTGATGGAGGGTGCGCCCGTCCTTTAGCGGCACCCGGCGCATCGTGCGCTTGGCGCGTTCGGTCGCCTTGCGGATGGCCTCGGGCACCTCGCGCGCCTTGCCGGCGCCCACACCCGCACGCCCCTGGCCGTCGCCCGCGACGACCAGCGCCGAGAAGCCGAACCGCCGGCCCCCCTTCACAACCTTCGCGACGCGGTTAATCGAGACGAGCTTCTCAATGAACTCGCTCTCTTCGCGGTCGCGTCCGCGATCCGATCTCGGTCCCCGTGCCATACTGCTCCGTCTTCCTCCTGCGCTCCTGCCTACGGCCCCGTCAGAACGACAGGCCGCCCTCGCGGGCCGCGTCGGCGAGCGCCTTGACCCGTCCGTGATACTTGTAGCCGCTGCGGTCGAAGACGATTTCCTTCACGCCTGCCGCCACCGCACGCTCGGCCAGCCTCGCGCCCACCGCCTGGGCCGCCTCACGGTTGCCGGTGCCGGGCCCTTCGCGCAGGTCCTTCTCCAGCGAAGAGGCGGCAACCAGCGTCTTGCCTTGCCGGTCGTCCACGATCTGCGCGTAGATATAGCGGTTG
>MPNF01000175.1 GCA_002238885.1 Alphaproteobacteria bacterium bin95
GTCACCATGTTCGTCGGCGCGCGCGCAGACTCCGTGACCTTCACGAAGGGCGAGCGAGCCATGTTCGCCTCCTCGCCCGGCGTCGAGCGCGGCTTCTGCGCCGCCTGCGGCACCCCGCTCACCTACGAGTCGGACCGCTTCCCCGGCGAGACCCACTTCTACATCAGCACCCTCGACGACCCGCAGTCCCTGCCGCCCACCTTCCACGTCTTCTACGAGGAGCGCCTCCACTGGCTCGAAATCGCCGACGACCTGCCCCGCCACGCGACAGTGACGGGACGGGTGGACGGGGAGTAGGCGGGGCGGTTGCACGAATGGCCGGCGGTCCGGAATTCATGTCCGACGCCGCCTTTTCCAAGGCCCGGATGGGACATCGGAACACCGCTTCTCTACCGCTTTTCCTTGCCGCAAGCGCGGTCGAGTGATAGGCGTGAGGGATCGTTCTGCCGCACTCCCCGCGAGGTTGCCGGCAGTTCGACCGGACGGATTTCACGGGAGAGAGAACATGAAAAAGCTGCTTCTCGCCGCGGCAGGGGTCGCCTTTGCGCTCGGCTCGACCTCCGCCATTGCGGCGCAGTGCGAGAACGAGGTGTGGAACCGGGTCATGGAGCGCGGCAAGGTCGTGGTTGGCGTCAAGGCCGACTACAAGCCATGGGGCTACCGCGATTCTGACGGCACGATCGTCGGCATGGAAGCCGACATGGCGCAGGATGTGGCCGACGCCATGGGCGTGGAGCTGGAGCTGGTCGCGGTGCAATCGTCAAACCGCATGCAATTCCTGCAGCAGGGCAAGATCGACATGATGATCGCCACGATGTCGGACCGCGTGGACCGGCGCAAGATCGTGGGCATTACACAGCCCAACTACTACACCTCGGGCACCAACATCATGTCGCCGAAGGCGCTCAAGATCGCCCAATGGTCCGAACTGGAGGGCAAGCCCGTTTGCGGCAAGCAGGGTGCCTTCTATAACAAGATCGTCTCCAAGCGCTACGGCGCCGAGATCATCGCCTTCACCGGCAATGCCGAAGCCAAGCAGGCGCTGCGCGACCGCAAGTGCATTGCCTGGGTCTATGACGATTCGTCGATCATGTCCGACCTGTCGTCCGGCCAGTACGACGACTTCGAGATGCCGCTGAACAGCGAGGACGACAACCCCTGGGGCCTGGCCGTGCCGCTCGAAGAGAGGAGCTGCGTCTTTGGCAACTTCATGTCCGGCATGACGTTCAACTGGCACCAGTCCGGCCGATTGATCGAGCTGGAAAAGAAGTGGGGCATCCAGGCGACCCAGTATCTGGTCGACAAGCACGAGCAGTACGGCGACTGGCTCGCGGGCAAGTAGTCCGCGGGCTCACGGGGTCCCGGTCGACGCAATTCCGGGGGCTTGTCCCGGCGGCGGGTGTCCGGCGTGTCAGCGCCGGACGCCTCTCTGGCCGCGCGCCGGGTAAGCGGGGCCGCATTCCATGTGGGACTCGATTCAGAAATACTTCCTCGATCTCGCTGAGCGGGACCCGACCTGGAATTTCATCTACATCTACGATGACAAGGAGCTGGAGCGCGTCCTCGACGGCATTTGGGTGACGCTCGAACTCGCGGTCGTCTGCGTCCTGTTCAGTGTCGCTATCGGCATCGTCGGGGCCTGGCTGCAGGGCGCCCGCTCACGGCTCGTGCAGATCGTCGTCCAGGGCTATATCCAGTTCTTCCGTAATACGCCGCCGCTGGTCCAGCTGCTGTTCTTCTATTTTGCGCTCGGCCAGTTCACGCCGACCTTTTCGCCTGACGGCTATCTCCAGCAGCCGATCATCTCCAATGTCGGCTGGGCGATCATCTCGCTGTCCTTCTTCGCCGGCGCCTTCAACATCGAGATTTTCCGCGCCGGTATCGAGGCGGTGCCGCAATCGACCCAGGAGGCCGCCGAGTCGCTCGGGATGAACCGGTTCCAGGCCTATGTCTACATCGTCCTGCCACTCGCCTTCCGGGTCAGCCTGCCGTCGCTGAACAACAATCTGGTCAATCTGGTCAAGACCACGACGCAGGCGCTGGCGATCGCCGTGCCGGAGCTGCTCTACCAGCTTGTCAGCATCTACAATGACTACTCGACGTCCCAGAACGCCTGCATGGTGCTGATGTTCGTCGTCTATATCACGCTGGTCGGCGTGCTGGTTCTCGGCATGAACCGCTGGGAGCGCCGGATGCAGATCCCGGGTTACGGCGGATGATGCGCCAGCGGGCAATCCCCGGTGTCGATGCGCCGGCGGCCGGCGGCTTCGCCGTGCTCATGCCGGCCAGGGCCCGGGCGGCGGGCGAGGCCGACGACCTGCTGTTCAGCCGCTGGCTGGCGCGCTCCGGAGGGTGGATAACGCTCGGCGCGGTCGCGCTTCTGGCGGCCATTGTCACGGTCTGGCCGATGGCAGCTTCCGCGCAGGGAAAATACAGCTTCGGCGATGCCTTCGACGCGCTGATCCGCTGGCTGCCATTTCTTGTCTCCAGCGGCTTCCTGCTCAACGTGCTGATCTCGATTACCACCATGGCGGTCGGCACCGTCCTGGGGGTGCTGCTGGGCCTGGGCCAGATTTCGACCAGCCGGGCGATCCGCCGCCTGTGCTGGTTCCTCACCCAGACCTTCCGCAATTCGCCCTGGCTGGTCCTGCTGTTCATCGTGATGCTGACCTTCCCCTTCGAGATCGTGCTCGGCGGTTTCGTCGTGAAGATTCCGGACTGGCTGAAGGCCGTGTTCGGCCTGTCGCTGCCGGTCATGGCCAACATTTCGGAGGTCGTGCGTGGGGCGGTGCAGTCGGTGCCGACCGGCCAGTGGGAGGCCGCAGAATCCCTGGCCTATTCACGCCGGCAAACCTTGTGGCGGATCATCCTGCCGCAATGCTTCAAGCGCATGATCCCGCCCTGGATGAACTGGTATGCCATCCTGACCATGGCGACGCCGCTGGTCTCCCTGCTCGGCGTGGAGGAACTGATCACCCTGTCCCGCCAGGCGATGGAGTCGGAGAACAATCATCCCGAGCTGCTGATCCCGTTCTACGGGTTCGCGCTGGTGATCTTCTTCGCCTATTGCTACCCCATCGCCCGCTTGACCCTGCGGCTGGAGCGCCGCTTTGCCGTCAAGCTCTAGCCCGGAGGACCGAGGCATGACCGACGCCATCGACGGAGACTGGACGCCCGACCGGCCGATCGTTTCTCTGATGGACGTGCGCAAGTCCTTCGGCGATCTCGAGGTCCTGAAAGGCATCTCGTTCGATGTGATGAAGGGCGAAGTCATCTGCATCATCGGGCCATCCGGCTCCGGCAAGTCCACACTCATCCGCTGCATCAACGCGCTGAATCCAATCGACTCCGGTTCGATCACCGTAGAGGGGCAGGAGGTCAACGATCCCAGGCTCGACAAGCTGGAGCTGCGCAAGAAGGTCGGCATGGTGTTCCAGCAGTACAACCTGTTTCCGCACAAGACGGCGCTGGAGAATGTCATGATGGCGCCCGTCCTGGTGCTGAAGCAAGACAAGGCGAGCGTCGAACGGCGGGCCCGGGCGCTGGTTCGCAAGGTGCGCCTGGAAGGCAAGGAGGACAGCTTCCCGGGCGAGTTGTCCGGCGGTCAGCAGCAGCGTGTCGCAATCGCCCGGTCGCTCGCCATGCAGCCGGACATCATGCTGTTCGACGAAGTGACCGCCGCGCTCGACCCGGAGACGGTCAAGGAAGTGCTGGTCACGATCCGCGAGCTGGCCGAAGAGGGCATGACCTGCATGCTGGTGACCCACGAGATGGGCTTCGCCCGCGAGATCGCCGACCACATATATTTCACCGACCGCGGCGTGATCGTCGAACACGGCCCTCCGGCTACATTCTTCGACGAAGCGCAGGACCCGCGCACACAGGAATTCCTCAGCCAGATCCTGTAGCCGCGCAACAGGCCGGCCCAAGCGGAATCCGGTCGTATCGGATCACGACCGGGACCCTGCCCAACCTGCCCCCGCTCACCCCAGCAGCCCCCGCCCGGCCAGGTTCGCCATCAGCGCCCGGGCGCCGAAAGTCCAGCGGGGGGCTTCCTCGCAGGTGGTGACGCGGTTGGTGAGCGCGCCGAGGCGGGGGCTTGAGATTGACACGAGGTCGCCTGTCTTGTGGGTGAAGCCCTGGCCGGGCGCGTCGCGGTCCTGGATCGGGGCGAACAGGGTGCCGGTGAACAGCACCAGCCCGTCGGGATAGTCATGTGCGGCGCCGATGGTCTGAGCCGCCAGATCCTCGATGTCGCGGCTGATCGCGGCCATTGAGCTGGCGCCCTCCAGCACAAACCCGTCCTCGCCCGCCACATGCAGCGCAATCTCCGCACTTCGCATGTCGCCCAGGCCGAACTCCGCGTCCACGAGGCGGATGAAGGGGCCGAGCGCGGTCGAGGCGTTGTTGTCCTTGGCCTTCCCCAGCAGCAGGGCGCTCCGCCCTTCGATATCGCGGAGGTTGACATCGTTGCCGAGCGTGGCGCCCACGATCCGCCCCGAGTGCGCGATGACGAGCACCAGCTCCGGCTCGGGATTGTTCCAGACCGAGTCGGAGCGCACGCCGATCTCCATGCCGGCACCGACCGCCGACATGGGCTGCGCCTTGGTGAACACCTCCGCATCCGGCCCGATGCCGACCTCCAGGTAGGCCGACCAGAGACCGCGGCCGACCAGAATCTCCTTGAGCCGCATCGCCTCGGCCGAGCCGGGCGCGATGCTGGCGAGGTCCGCGCCGATCTCCTTCGCCAGCACGGTTCGGATGCCTTCGGCCGCAGCAGGATCGCCGCGCGCCTGTTCCTCGATCACGCGCTCCAGCATGCTGGCTGCGAAGGTGACGCCGCAGGCCTTGACCGCCTGCAGATCGACCGGCGCCAGCAGCAAGTCCCGCGCATCGAGCGGCCCCAGGTCCTCGCCGGGCGCCGCGCGAAGCGCCGCCGCCGGGTCGTCGGCCGACAGCAGGTCCGTCATCGTCGGGAAGCTGCGGGTCACATCGAACAGGCGGCCTTCGCGGAGCGCGACGACGGACGGCCCCCCGGCATCGTCCCTCCACACCCGCCCGGCAAGCGCGGCGCGGTCTGCGTCTTCAGGCGGGCGGATGCTCATTCCGGCTCCTCCGGCAGCGTTCGCGGCCATCATAGCGCGCGGACCGGACCGGGATAACGAGCGACGATGCTGTCGGCTGTCAGCAGAGTAATGCCCTCAACCCTTGCCTGCGCAATCAGCATGCGGTCGAAGGGGTCGCGATGAATCGCCGGCAAAAGACAAATCTCCGCCGCATGGGCTCCGGTTACAGGCAATTCCGTGTAGCCGTGAACCGACAGCCTGCGCCTAAGCAAGCGCAGGTCGACATGGAAATCGGTTCGCCCCAGCCCGCTTTTTATCGCTATTTCCCAGAGCGAAGCGGCGCTAACAACCGGCCCGGTCTCCGGGAGGTCGATAATCCTGCGCGCCTCCGCGGGCAGCCGAGCCGACCCGGTTGCTGCCCAGAGGAGCAGATGCGTATCCAGAAGGTATTTCACGCATCGTCCTGGAACATGGACTCGATTTCGCTGGCGCCCATGCTGTCGAAATCGTCAGGCACAGATATCTCGCCGGCCATGAACCCGATCCGGGAGCTCGGTTCCGGCTCGTCCAAAGCGACGACCTTGACCACAGGCTTACCCGCGCGCGCGATGATGAACGGTTCGCCTTCGGCGGCGGCCTTGACGAGGCGCGAGAGGTGGGTCTTGGCTTCGTGCATGTTGACGGTGAGCATGGAACAGTCTCCCCGTTATCTAGTCCACTTTACTTAGCTAAACATGGCTCTTCGCGCAAGCCCTCTGCCGCCCTACCCTCCAGCGCTGGCCCCGGCTAGACTGCGGCTGTAGCGAATTGTCGAGGAGGCTGTGCCATGACGTTCGAAGCCACTCCGCTTTCCGGGTCCCTCGGTGCGGAGATTCGGGGTGTCGATCTCGGCAGCCTCGACGACGCCGGTTTCGCGGCGGTGCATGCCGCGCTGCTGGAATACGGGGTGGTCGCTTTCCGGGGCCAGGAACTCGATCCCGACGCCTATCTCGCCTTTGCGAAGCGCTGGGGCGACATCCACCTGCATCCCCACCTGAAGGGGCTCGACGACCGGCCGGAGATCATCGAGATCGTGCGCGAGGCGGACGACCCGACGGGCTTCGCCGACCACTGGCACACGGACCAGAGCTTCACGCCGAGGCCCGCCATGGCGACCCTGCTCTATGCGAAGGAAGTGCCGGCGGCAGGCGGCGACACGCTGTTCGCCAATCTCTACGCAAGCTATGACGCGCTCTCCGGCGGCATGAAGGCAACGGCGGCCCGCCTGCGCACGCACAATCTCTACAACAAGCAGGCGCCGCGTTCAGAAAAGATGCAGATGCGCGTGACGGAGCAGGACAAGCCCGCCGAGCCGGCATACCATCCGCTTGTGT
>MPNF01000176.1 GCA_002238885.1 Alphaproteobacteria bacterium bin95
CGACTTCACCTTTCACCTTGTCCGTCAGCAGATCGCACAGCAGCCCGTCGGGTTCGCTCAACAGGGCGTTCCACGCTTCCGGCATTGCTTCACGGGCCCTCATTCGCGAACGATCATCCTCCAGACGGTCTTCCGCGCTCCGCCGTGCTTCGCCCGAAGCCACCTGTCGTTTGCGAAGCCAGGTCTCCAGCATCTCCGCATATTCCGGGATCCTGTCCTCGTCGCGCAATTCCAGACGGCGAAACCGCCGTTCCACCGGGGGACCGTCAGCCATGCTGAGATAGAAATCCCAGTAGCGGCCGTCGCTCAAAACGAGCAGAGGAACCCCGTTGTTTGCTGCATAGCCAAAGAGTTGAGCTTCCGCCCGGACATCAAGAGCGCCACTGCGCTTGGCTTCGACAAACACTTGCGGACGGCCATGGCAGAGCAGCGCGTAGTCGACCCTGCCCGCACTTACCGGATACTCGGGCCTCAACGAGCCGGGATCGGCAGGGTTCCAGTCCAAGGCTTGCAGGATCGGCAGGATAGCCGCGAGCTTGACATCCTCTTCGCGTTCCAGGCGACCGGAACGGAGGTTGACGATCGCGGTCTTCAGGATTGCTTCGAGACTCATTCGCAGAATGCTTCGGTGTACGGGGCGTGCACGGCCGCCGGTGGGATGACGGGCAAGACCTTACCAATAGGCACGATCCGGGAGAAGGCTGCGACCGGCACCGGAATGTTCTCGCGCTGCACCGCATCCCCGCGCGGGGTGCGACGCGGGCAGCCGGTAGAGCGGGATCGTTCCGCCTCAGCCGCGTCAATGCGCTTCAGCAGGGCCCAGACACGGGCGTTGGAAAGGATGGAGCCGGAGAAAAGCTTGTGTGACACTGCGACCCGCCTCGTTTGATTCACCGTTACCGAGACAAGCCCCCTGTCGAGCTTCTTTGCAAGCTTGCCGGGGCACCCAACCCCGACCATCAAATAAATCGAGCGGATTCCGGTCGGCAGCGCGCGCTTTCGGATAGCCTTCGATATAGGCGGACGGCGACTTACCTGCCGGTGAAGCGGTGGTGAATCGCCCTGGCGGCCGCGTGAGCAGCGAGCAAGGAGCCTTCCTGCCAGCCGGGCAGGGCGGTCACCTGGTCGCCGGCGAAATGGAACGGCCCGTCGGGCCGCCGCAGCACCGCCGCGGCGTCGGGGTTGCGGCGCGGCCAGCCACCCTTCTGGAACGGAACGTTGAGCCAGGCGCGGCTGATCCCGCACTCCATCTCGTCGGCATATCCTGGATGCAAAGGTTCGCCCTCAGCCAGCGCCGCCCGAAGGCGCTCCGGCGCCGACATCGCGGAATAGCGCAGTCCCGGCTTCCGGCCCCAGATATAGGCACCGACCAGCACACCCTTGGGCCTAAGGTAGCCGTTGCACGGATACCAGATCTGAGTGATGTCGTTGTCCGTCCAGGAAATGCCGCCATAGATTGCCGCGTCGTCCTCCCAGAAGCGCCGTTTCGCCTGGAAGGCGACCTTCACCGCCTCGACGAACTCAAGGGATGCGAGCGCCGCTTGCGCCTCGGGCGAGAAATCGTTCGGAATGTCCTTCAACACAGGCGCGGGAATCGTGCAGATGGCGTAATCCGCCAGGGCGGCCCGCTCAGTGCCGTCCGGACGGCGGTAGACGATCCGGACCCCGTCGCCCTGGCGACGAATCTGTTCGACGACGCATTCGTAGTGCACGAGATGGCCAACCCGCTCCGTAAAGGCCCGGATGATCGCGTCCATTCCGCCAACCGGTTGGAACAGCGTCGGGTTCTGGTTGAGGAAGTGGCTGAAATGGAGTTTGTATTTCCAGAAATCGGCACCCAGCAATTCGCGGAAGTCGAGATTGTCCTCGATCTCGCCGGCCGCCATTCCTGCGTTTATCTCCGCGCCCCGATAGCCGGCGCGGTTCGTCCCCAAGTAGCTGTGGTCGTCCTGCAGGCCGCCGAAACTCTTGAGCATTGCATGCACACGCTCCTTGTCGTCGGCGGTCAGCTCCGCGTCCAGAGCGCCCCGGTCCACCGCCTTGGCCAGCAGTTCCGCCACGTAGCCGCGCATGTCGGTCAGCACTTGTCGGGCGGCGATCGGCCGGCCGCCGAAGCGCTCGCGGTTATGGAAAAAGGCCGCCCGGTTGTCGTTGGTGAATACTTCGAGTTCGATGCCGAACTCCTTGCAATATCCGAGCACCGTACCATGGTGATAAGGAATGCGCGCAGGGCCGAGGTTGGCGTAGAGGTGTTCCTCCCGATCGAAGCAGACCTCCTGGCGCATTCCCGGTTCGGTGAGCACATCGCCGCCACGCGCGGTCAGATTCCGCCCGCCCGGCCGTCCCGATGCCTCCAGCACCGTGCAGTGCCAGCCGGCCCTGGACATCTCCAATGCCGCGGCGAGGCCCGAGACCCCCGCTCCCAGAATGACGACGCGACCGCCCTCGCCCGACCCGGGCGGCAGGTCCAGCGCCGCCGCGTTTGCGGTGCCCGGTCCCAGCATTCCAAGCGCATCCATGATGCGGAAAACCGCCGCCGACCCGCCGCCGGCGGCGATCGAGCGCAACAGCGTGCGTCTGGTAGGCTTATGCATGTTGCACCTCCCCTCAGTTCGTTTCCGTCCCTTCCCGGAACCGCGGGCGGGACCAAAGCTCACTACTCCGGGAATCCTTCCCGGATCGGATCCCGATCCTGGAGCGGGCCTCTGGAGGCCTGCGGTGCGGTGGCTCCGATTACAGACCTCCAAGTCTTCAACATGGCCGACGGGAGCGCGCGACGTATAGACGGGCCGTTGCCACATCTATCGGGAATGGAAGCCGGCTTCTACAGGTCGAGCAGGACTTCAATATCCTCGCCGAACTGAACGGCCGTTCCGTCATGGCGCTGGACCAGCTCGCACAGCCTCGCGAGAAGGCGCTCCATGTTCCTGTTGCTTCTGTTGACCTTCACGCGCCAGTCCAGATCCTGTTCCACTTGGCGGTAAGACGAGCTGCCTGTCGTTTCCCCCTCCCGAAAAAAGACCTGCCAACCAATTTTCGGGTTCGCCTCGGCGTAGAACCGCTCCCGGCCTCGCGCATCCAGCGAGGCCAGACGACGGATGACCTCAAGCATCACGGCCCTGCCGCTGGCGCAGCGGCGCCAGGCTTCGCCGCGAACACGCCAGGCGCGCTCAAAGGATAGATTCGACAAGGGCTGTCCGCCGTCTTCCAGATCTACAGTGCGCGTCCCGTTGCCGTCCGAGGGAGACATTGCAGCCGTCTCGCCTGCAGGCGGCGGTTCGTCGCCCTGCCGATCCCGCGCCGCATCCAGAAGATTACCGATTTCGCTGTCCATGAAGGTCTGGAATGTCGCCACGAAGCTCCGCCGCACCTGCTCGATCCGGCGAGCGGTTGCGTGGCCCAATTGTCGATCTCTGATGATGACACGAAGCAGCTCGTCGCCGGGCCGATGGCGCGCTTCCCTTATCCAGTCCATGATGACCGAGGATGTGTGGGCGTCTTCTGCCTGGTCGCGGGCGCTTGCCGGGTCGAAAGTCGGTCCCGACACGCTTCGCAGCCAGTGGCGCTCGCTCTTGCTCGGAGACCGTGTGTCATGGACCAGGAACGGCACAGGGTCCAGCTCATAGCCGTTCGAGCTTCGATACCACTGCCATACGACGCCGTTGGTGAACGCCGCGAAGTCCGCCTTCACCGCCATGAAATAGCGTTGCAGCTGGGACGGCAGCGTGTGGGCGGACAGATTGACCGTTGCGGCCTTCGCCTCGATGAGAATGGACGGCTGGTCGCCACGCATGATGGCATAGTCCACCCTCTCTCCGGCCTTGCCTATGTCCGCGGCGTATTCGAAGCGGCAGACCGCAGGGTCCCGAACATCGTAGCCCAGGACTTCCAGATAGGGATTGATGAGCGAAACCTTGGTCTGTTCCTCAGCAACGCAGGCCGGATAGACGCGCCGGGCGCGTGCTGCAAACGCTTCGAGTTGTTCCTCCAGGCGGGTGTCATCGGTCATGAAAACTCCTTCCCGGTTTCAACCGTTTCCCGGCTCCGCAGGCGGTGCAAGCATCGGGTGTCGGGCGGCGGCAGGCCGTGCGCAACGCCGCACTCAGGCGCACCGGGTAAGCGGCTATCCGAGGCGCGCTACCGGCCGCAATCAGGCGTTCGCGCCTGCCAACGACCCGTCTCATCGCAACCTCCTCTCGCCTACGCGGCCGAACGCCCCCGCAGCAAAAGGCCCGGGAGCGCTCGATACGAACTTCGGAGGCGGCGGCGTCCGTTCGCACATCCCGGCCGTGCCTCACCGCGCGGCTGCCCGCGACACCGTAATGGCCTCGTGATCCCGTATGACTTCGGCAACGACGAACCCGTGAAACTTCTCCGCAAGGTCCGGGTCCAGCCCGGCCTCGGAGGCCAGCCTGCGCAGGCGCGCGACCTGGCGCGCCTCGCGCTGCGGATCGGACGGCGGCAGCGCTTGTTCGGCCTTGAGGCGGCCCACTTCACGCGTCACCTTGAAGCGCTCCGCAAGCAGGCGGACGATCGCCGCGTCGAGATTGTCGATGCTCGCGCGCCGCTTGTGCAATTGCTCAGAGGCCGCGGCGGCGTGGCTCTTCGCGGTATCGCCGTGACCGCTGCCGCACGCCGAAAGGCTGAGCAACAGCGCCAGGACCGCAACATGCTTGCACAGCGCGTTCAGTCCAGACATTGCTTGAACCCGTCCCTCCGCCCTGTAGTCCGGGGAGCGGAGCGGGTACAACCGGGACCGCTCTCCGCCGGCCTCCTCGACCGGGAGGTCCGGCCTTGCCCCCGCCGGATCGGAGGCAGGTCATCCGGTATCCCGGTCCGATCTTCGGACAAAGGCGCCCCGATGGCGAGGAACGGAGCCCTCGGGGCACCCGCGCCCCATGCGCATGGCCTTACCTTCACCAGCGGATCGCGCTCCTGAGCATGACGCCGTGCCCGTCTTTGCCGGCTCCGTTGTCGTTCGCCACCTCGCGGCGGGTCGCCTCGACGCCCAGCGTGAACGATTGCAGGCGGTCCGACGAGAACCGCAGGCCCAGGCGCCAGTCCCGTGCATCCGCCTCGCCGAGCCCGAGGTCCCGGACGCGGGATCAGCGGCTCCTCGTCGAGCGGCTCCGGCGGCGGCTCGTCAGGCTCCCCCGGGCGCCTGTCGCGATCGGCCACCGCCAGCGGGACGGCGCGCGCAGGCGCCACGTTCGGTATCCGAAATCGCATCGACTACCTCGCAATCACGCACATCGAACCGGGAGCAACGATGCC
Source organism: Alphaproteobacteria bacterium bin95 (assembly GCA_002238885.1). Lineage (GTDB taxonomy): Bacteria > Pseudomonadota > Alphaproteobacteria > Bin95 > Bin95 > Bin95. Next base: position 5,275 of record MPNF01000176.1, read on the forward strand.
CCCAGACTCCGGTTGCATAGCACCACCGCCATAGGATAATTGTGTGTTTATCGAGCGATTTCGTGTGGATTGCGGGGACGGCGCAAACGAGTTCTTCGGTCGGTCCTCCGGTGCGCCGCCGACCGCGATCCGCGAGAGGCATTTGAGGAGGAGCAGTTGAAGAGCCGCGACGAGCTTGAGCGCGAGGTCGAGGTGCTGGCGGAGCGCATCGCCACCCTGAGCGCGGCGGTGCTGCGCCTCGGCTCCAGCCTCGAGCTGGCCACCGTGCTGCAGGAGGCCGCCGACAGCGCCCGTGTGCTTACGGGCGCGCGCTACAGCCTCATCGTCACCGTGGACGAGGCGGGCGGGGCGCGCGAGTTCGTCACCTCGGGCCTCACCCCCGAGGAGCACCGCGAGCTCGCCGAGTGGCCCGACGGCCCCCGGATGTTCGCGTATCTGCGCGACCTGCCCGGACCGCTCAGGCTCGCCGACCTGTCCGGCTACTTCCGCACCCTCGGCTTCTCCGACGAGCTGGTGCGTACCAGGACGTTGCACGGCACGCCCATGCGCCACCGCGGTGTGCAGGTCGGCAACTTCTTCCTGCCCGGCAAGGAGGATGCGCCCGACTTCACCGCCGCGGACGACGAGATGCTGGAACTGTTCGCCTCGCAGGCGGCGGCCGCGATCGTGAACGCCCGCGCCCACCAGCAGGAGCGGCGCGCGCGGGCCGACCTCGATGCCGTGATCGAGACGACGCCGGTGGGCGTGATGGTCGTCGACGCCGGCACCTGGCTGCCGGTGTTGTCCAACCGGGAGGCGCTCCGGCTCGTCGAGCCCCTGCGCGAACCGGACCGCCCCGTCGAGGCTCTGCCGGAGGTGGTGACCTGCCGGTTCGGCGACGGGCGCGAGGTCGCCCTCCGCGAGTTCGCGCTGGCGGACGAGATAAGGAAGGCCGGCGCGGTGCGCGCCGAGGAAATCGTGCTCTCGGCGCCGAACGGGCAGAGCGTGTCCATCCTGATCAACGCGACCCCGATCCACGGCGAGGACGGCGCGGTGGCTTTCGTGGTGGTCACCATGCAGGACCTGGCGCCGCTGGAGGAGCTGGACCGGCTGCGCGCGGAGTTCCTCGGCATGGTGAGCCACGAGTTGCGCACGCCGCTCGCCGCCATCAAGGGCTCGACCACG
>MPNF01000177.1 GCA_002238885.1 Alphaproteobacteria bacterium bin95
ACAGGCCGAAGCGCTGCACGCCGACGATGCGCCCCTCGAAGACTTCGCCCGCCCGGCTTTCCAGCACCGCCGCAGCATAGCGGTCCACCGCCCGGCGCTCTGCCGCCGCGGCGCGGCGCTCGGTCGTCGAAAGGTTCTCGGCCAGCTCGTGGAAGCCCGATTCGTCTTCCAGCCCGCCGGCGCCGAGCCCGAGCGCTGCAATCAATGCGCGATGCACGAGCAGGTCGGCATAGCGCCGGATCGGCGAGGTGAAATGCGCATAGCGCGCAAGCCCGAGGCCGAAATGCCCGCGCATCTCCGGGGTATAGACCGCCTGGGCCTGGGCGCGCAGCACCAGTTCGTGCGCCAGCGCCGCAAAGGGTGTGCCCGCAAGCCGCGCGAGCAAAGTGTTGAACTGGCCAGGGCGCTGCAACTCGCCGAAGGAAATCGGATGGCCCAGATCGCGCAGCAGGCTCCGCATCGCCTCGATTCGCGCCGGGTCGGGCCGCTCGTCGCCCCGCCGCATGCAGATCTGGCCCTTGCTCTCCAGCGTCTCGGCAGCGGCGACATTGGCCGCGATCATGAACTCCTCGACGATGCGATGCGCCGTCAACCGCTCGCGCGCGTCCACCGCCACCGCGTTTCCGCCGGCATCAAACACGACCTTGCGCTCGGGAAGGTTCAACTCCAGCGCGCCGCGCCGCTTCCGCGCCCGTTCCAGCGCGCCGAACGCCCCTTCCAGATGGGCCAGATGCTGGGGTGTGTCCGGCCCGTCCAGCATGTCCTGAAGCGCGCGGTAGGTGAGCCGCGCCGAAGACCGCATCCAGGCCCGCCGGAAACGATGGCCGCGAAGCGCGCCTCCCGGGCCGACACGAAGCTCCACCGCCAGGCACGGCCTGTCCTCGCCGGGCATGAGGCTGCCGAGCCCGCTGGAAAGCTGCTTGGGCAGCATGGGCACGGCGCGATCCGGCAGGTAGACCGAGTTGCCGCGCCGCGCGGCCTCCCGGTCCAGCGCGCTCCCCGGCCGGACATAGCTGGCGATATCCGCGATGGCGACGGTCACGCGCCAGCCGCCGTCCTCGTCCGGCTCGGCATAAACGGCATCGTCGAAATCGCGCGCGTGCACGTCGTCCACAGTCACCAGCGCCATGCCCGTCAGGTCCGTGCGCCCGTCGGGGTCCGGAAGCCGCGCGGCTTCCGCCTCGGCCAGCACCTCGGGCGGGAACGGCTCTTCGATGTCGTGCTCCAGCAGCGTCAGGGTCGAGAGCGCGCCCGGACCGTCATGGCGGCCCATGCACTCGACCACCCGGACCGAGCGCCGCGGCCCGCGCCGTCCGGGCAGCACAGAAGCGCGCACGATATCGCCGGGCTCCGCGCCGGCCGCTTCCGATATAGCGAATTCCCTGTTCCGGCCGCGGTCCGCCGGGCGGAGCACCAGTTCGCCGTCTTCCTCCGCCACCACGCCCAGCACATCCGCCGGCGCGGCCGTCAGCCGGCGCATCACGCGGGCCAGATAGCCGCCGTCGCCCGCCGGCCTGAGACGCACCAGCAGCTTGGCGCCTTCGGCCGGAAGCGGACCCGGACCCGGCTCGTCGACGACGATCTCCGGCGCGGGAACGCCCCGGCGGCCGGCAGGGCGTGCCAGCAGATCGCCATCGTCGGTGCGGCCCGCCACCTCCACCACCGTTACCTCGGGCAGTCCCGTGGCAACGCGGCGGCCGCGGCGGCGGTCTATCGCTCCCTCAGACTCCAGATCGCGCAACAGGTCGCGCAACGCCGCCCGCTCCGCACCCTTGAGCCGGAAGGCGCGGGCGATCTCCTTGCGATCCACCGGCCCGCCGCGTTCGGCAACGAAGGCGAGCAGGCTTTCGCGATCGGGGAGCGTCACGCGGGCGGGGCTTTCCTTGTAGCGGCTGGCTTGTGCGAGCGGGCCTTCGCGGAAGCGGCCTTCGGCTTCGCCGCAGCCTTGCGCGCGGGCGCCTTGCGTGCCGCCGTCTTGCCGCCACTGGCCTTTTTCTTTTCCAGCAAAGGCAGGGCGGCCTCAAGCGTTGCGTCCTCGGGCGCCTGGCCCTTGGGCAGTGAGGCCATGGTCCGGCCGTGCTTCACGTAAGGCCCGTAGCGGCCGGTGTGGACCGTAACCGGTTTTCCGTCGCCGGGATGCGCGCCCAGTTCTTTCAGCGGCCCCGCCGACCGTCCGCCCTTTTTCTCGGCGATCAGCACGACGGCCCGGTTCAGCCCGATCTCCAGCACATCGTCGCCACGCGGGATCGAGACGAAGGCGCCGTCATGGCGCAGATAGGGACCGAACCGCCCGAGGCCGGCCGAAATCGGCTTGCCGCTCTCCGGGTGAATGCCCACCTCGCGCGGCAGCGACAGCAGGCCGAGCGCCTGCTCCAGCGTGACTGCGGCCGGATCGACGCCGCGCGGGGTGGAAACGCGCTTCGGCTTATCCTCGCCCTCTCCGGCAAGCTGGACGTAGAAGCCGTAGGGCCCCTTGCGCACGGAGACCTCGAGTCCGTTCTCCGGGTGGTTGCCCAGAATGCGCGGTCCGTTTTCGTCCTTGCCTTCCGCGGCCGAAAGCGACCGGACATGGCGGCAGTCCGGATAGCCCGAGCAGCCGAAAAAGGGGCCCTGCTTGCCCAGACGCAGACCCAGCCTGCCCTCGCCGCAAACCGGACAGAGGCGCGGGTCCCGCCCGTCGTCGGTTTGCGGGAAGAAATGCGCATCGAGCTCGCTATCGAGGGCGTCGATGACATTGGAAATACGCAGGCCCTGCGTTTCCTCGACCTTGGCCTGAAAACCGTCCCAGAACTCCTGCAGCAGCGCGCGCCAGTCGATGCTGCCGTTAGACACCGCGTCGAGCTTCTCCTCCAGGTCGGCGGTGAACTCGTATTCCACATACCGCTCAAAGAAGTTCTGCAGGAACGCCGTGACGATGCGTCCGCGGTCCTCCGGCAGGAAACGGCGGCTCTCCAGCCGGACATAGTCGCGGTCCTGCAACACCTGGATGATGGAGGCATAGGTGGAGGGGCGGCCGATGCCGAGTTCCTCCAGCCGCTTGACCAGGCTGGCCTCGGTATAGCGCGGCGGCGGCTGGGTGAAGTGCTGCTCCGTCTCCACCGCCTTCCGTCGCGCCGGTTCGCCTTCGGCAACGGCCGGAAGAATTCGTCCCTCGTCGTCCTCCGGCTGTCCGCCTTTGGGGCTGTCGTCCTGCCCTTCGCGGTAGAGCTTCAGGTAGCCGTCGAAGCGGATGACGGAGCCTGTCGCCCGCAGCACCGCCCTGCCGTCGGTCGCCGCCACATCGACGGCGGCGCGGTCGAAGACAGCGGCGGCCATCTGGCTCGCGACCGCGCGTTTCCAGACCAGCTCGTAGAGCCGGAACTGATCCGGTTTCAGCCGATCCCGGACATCCTGCGGCCGGCGCGTCATATCCGTCGGCCGGATAGCCTCATGCGCCTCCTGGGCGTTTTTTGCCGAAGACCGGTAGCGCCGGGGATTCGCCGGCAAATAGGCCTCGCCGAATTCGCGGCCGATCAACCGGCGAGCGCCGGCGAGCGCCTCTCCGCTGAGCACCACGCTGTCGGTCCGCATATAGGTGATGAGTCCGACGCTTTCGCCACCGAGATCGACGCCTTCATAGAGTTGCTGGGCAACGCTCATGGTGCGAGCCGCCCCGAAGCCGAGCCGCCGGGACGCCTCCTGCTGCAGGGTCGAGGTAGTGAACGGGGGAGCCGGGTTGCGGCGCGCCTGCTTCTTCTCCACCTTGGCGATCCGGTAGGCGGCTTCCTCCAGCCGCGCCTTGACCGCCAGCGCGCCGGCCTCGTCCGCAATCGCGTGGGTCCCGAGCTTCTTTCCGTCGAGATGCGTGAGCCGGGCGCGGAAGACTTGCCCTGCCGCAGACTCGAAATCCGCCTCGACGGTCCAGTATTCCCGCGACCGGAACGCTTCGATCTCCGCCTCCCGGTCGCAGACCAGGCGCAGCGCCACCGATTGCACCCGCCCCGCCGAGCGTGCGCCCGGCAATTTGCGCCACAGCACCGGCGAGAGCGTGAATCCCACCAGATAATCGAGCGCGCGGCGCGCCAGATAGGCATCGACCAGTTCCTGATTGATGGCTCGCGGATTTGCGACCGCATCCAGCACCGCATTCCTGGTGACTTCGTGAAAGACGACGCGACTGACTTCGACCCCGTTCAGCGCCTTGCGGCTCTCCAGCGCTTCGCGGACATGCCAGGAGATCGCCTCGCCCTCGCGGTCCGGATCGGTGGCGAGATAAAGCCGGGACGCGCCCTTGACCGCCTTTGCGATCTCGCCGACGTGCTTCCTGCCGCGCTCGTCCATTTGCCAGGACATGGCGAAGTCGCTGTCGGGCAGAACCGAGCCGTCCTTGGGCGGAAGGTCGCGAACATGGCCGAAGCTGGCCAAGACCCGGAAATCCCTTCCCAGGTACTTGTTAATCGTCTTTGCCTTGGCAGGCGATTCTACAACAACGATATTTTCAGCAGTCATCGCGATATCAATGAAACCCGTTGTCCAGGATGGCGTTCGACACGGCCTGCCAACTCAAGATCGAGCAGCATTGCGGCCACAGCGCCGCTCGACAAGTGGCACCGGCGGGCCAGTTCGTCAACTGTGACCGGAACGGGACCGAGTGCCGAAAGCAGGCTGTCTTCGGTCTCGGGCCCGTCCTTGCCCGAAGGCGCGGCGGGGGGCGGAGGCGGCGGTACGGCGCGAACCGGGCGGCTTGCGGCCGGGCGAACACGAGGCGGCGCTGCGATGCTGTCGGCCAGCGCTTCGACTATATCCTCCGCGCGGGTGACAAGCGTCGCGCCGTTGCGGATCAGGTCATGGCCGCCTGCGTTGCGCGGGTCCAGCGGCGAGCCCGGCACGGCGAACACCTGGCGCCCTTCCTCGGCAGCCAGACGCGCCGTAATCAACGACCCGGACCGAGCCGCCGCCTCGATCACGACGACACCGGCCGCAAGCCCGGCAACAACGCGGTTGCGGCGCGGAAAGTCCTGCGCCCGCGCCTGGAAGCCCGGCGGGTTTTCGGCAAGCGCGAGGCCTTCGGCCGCTATGGCGTCGAACAGGGCCCGGTTCTGCGGCGGGTAGGGCCGGTCGATGCCGCCGGCCAGCACAGCGACGGTGCCGCTGGCCAGCGCGCCCCTGTGGGCGGCCGCGTCGATTCCGCGCGCCAGCCCAGAGACCACCGTGAATCCGGCCTCGCCGAGCGCGCGCGCCAGTTGCTCCGCCATGCGCTGACCGGCTGCGGAGGCGTTGCGCGCGCCCACCATGGCGACAACCGGCGCCGCAGCCAGCGCGAGGTCGCCCAACGCTGCAACGACAGGCGGGGGGTCGGCAATCCGCGAAAGCGCGGCCGGATAGTCGTCGTCGCCGAACCAGACGGGCGTTGCGCCGAGGCGGTCCAACGCCTCCAGTTCCTCTTCCGCGCTCCTTTCGGAAGGGGGCCGGAAGCCGAAACCCGGCAGCGCCTCCAGCGCCGCCTCCGCCGAGCCCAGCCGCTCGACGAGTTCGAAGTAGCGGATCGGCCCGATACCGGGCGTCCGCGCCAGGCGAAATCTTGCGATCATCGAAGCCGGATCCGGCTTTCCTCGCCTTTCAGCAGTCGGCGGATATTGCCGGCATGGCGGGCGATCACGGCAATCGCAATCAGGCCGGTTACCTCCGCTTCGGCAACGCCGACAAGCGCCCAGGCCCATGCCGGCGAGGAGCCGATGGCAAGGATCGCCGCGAGGGACGAATAGCGAAAGAGCGCGGCTGCCGCGAGCCAGACGACCGCCGCCGCAATCCCGACCGGCCATGCAAATACGAACAGCACACCGAAGGCGGTCGCCACGCCCCTGCCGCCGCGGAAACGAAGCCAGACGGGCGCGATATGGCCGACGACAACGCCGAGCGCGGCAAACACCGCCATGCTCGGGCCGAACCAATGGCCTGCAATCGCCACTGCGGCTGCCCCCTTGCCGGCATCGAGCAGCAGGGTGAGCGCCGCCAGCCCCTTGCGCCCGGTGCGCAGCACGTTGGTCGCGCCGATATTGCCCGAGCCGATCTGCCGCAGGTCGCCCGTGCCAGCGAGGCGGGTAAGCAGCAGGCCGAAGGGAACGCTACCCAGAAGATATGCCGCCAGAAACGCTGCATAGAGCGGCCAGGTGAAGGAAAAATCGCCGAGCGGGTCCGGCATCTCAGGCCTCCAGCACGATCCGGGCGAGCCGCTCCGCGTCTGCCGGCCCGCCCATCAGCGTGGGCGCAACGATGGCGCGCACGCCCTCCGCCTCGACCGCCGCCGCCTCATGCGCATCGGCTTCGTCGATCACCAGCGTTCGTATCATGCCGCGATAGTGGCGGGCGATTGCGAGCGACGAGGGCTCGACACCGAGTTCCGCCATCATCTTCGCCGCCGGCCCCTTGACCGCCTTGCCGCCGATGATGGGAGA
>MPNF01000178.1 GCA_002238885.1 Alphaproteobacteria bacterium bin95
CGGGGCCCCTCCTTGAAGCGGGACTCCTGCTGTTCTAGCGTGCGCCGCCGCAGGATCGAGGCCCGAGGGGGGAAGCCGGCATGAGTATCCGCATCGAGACTCTTGACGCGTTCTTCAATCCGAAGTCGGTGGCCATTGTCGGCGCCTCGTCCAACTTCGCGAAGATCGGCGGTCGACCGGTCCACAACATGAAAATTTCGGGCTACGGCGGCAGGGTGCTTCCGGTCAATCCGGGCGCTGCCGAGATTCAGGGCCTGCCAGCCTTCCCCGCCATTGGCGATATTCCGGGCGCAGTCGATATGGCGGTAATCGTCGTGCCGATGCCGCACGTGGAACCGGCCGTGCAGGCGTGCATCGAAAAGGGGGTCAAGGCGGCCATCGTGCTGTCATCCGGCTTTGCGGAAATATCGGACGAAGGCGCGCGCGCGCAGCGCCGCCTGGCCGATCTCGGCGCCGAGGGCGGGCTCAGGATCATGGGGCCCAATTGCATGGGCGTGATGAACACCGGCACCGGCATGATCGCTACCTTCATCTCCGCCATCGGCGATACGGGGCCCGAGAACGGCTCGATTTCCGTCGCGGCGCAGTCAGGCGCCTTCGGTGGCCACTGCTTCACGCTCGCCCGCGAACGGGGTCTCGGCCTGAACCTCTGGGCGACCATGGGCAACCAGTGCGATGTCGAGTTCTCGGACTGCCTTGCCTATATGGCGCAGGATCCCGGCACCAGCGTCGTGCTCGGCTACATGGAAGGTGTGCAGGACGCGGAAAAGCTGATCGAGGCCCTGGAGATCGCCCGCGCGGCCGAGAAGCCGGTGGTGCTGATGAAGGTCGGACGCTCGGAGGTCGGCACGGCGGCTGCAGCCTCGCATACCGCTTCGCTGACAGGCTCCGATGCCGTCTTCGATGCGCTGCTCCGCCAGTACAACGTCTATCGTCCCCACAGCATCGACGAGATGTTCGATGTCGGTTACGCCTTCGCCGGCGGCCAGCTGCCGAGGAGCGCAAGGACGGGCATCGTCACTGTCTCCGGCGGTGTCGGCGTCATCATGGCGGACGCTGCCGACGATGCCGGCCTAGAACTGCCGGCGCTGCCGGATGCCACGCAGGAACGGATGAAGGCGCTGGTGCCGTTCGCCGGCACCCGTAACCCGCTGGATGTGACGGCGCAGTTCATCAATGACGCGACATTGATGGAAACGATGTACGGGGCCCTTCTGGATGACGGCGACTATGCGAGCGCCGTGTGCTTCATGGCCGGGGTCGGCCTGAACCCGCTGATGATGAAGGAACTGGAGCCGAGCCTGGACGCGGTGCGGCAACGATTCCCCGACCATCTGCACATGCTCGCTATCCTGACCACGCCCGAGCGCCGCGCCAGGCTTCAGGCGATGGGCTATCTCTGCTACGAGGACCCGAGCCGGGCGATCCATGCGCTCGGGGTTCTGGTGCGGTATTCGGAAGCCTTGAAGCGGGGAGCGGGCGCGCCGCCGCCCGGCGTGCCAGCGGATACGCCGAAACTTGCCGCCGGGACCGACATCAACGAAGTCGAGGGCAAGCGAATTCTGGCGGCTGCCGGCGTGCCGGCGGTGCCGGAGAGGATCGTGGGGTCTGCCAGCGAAGCGGCCGAGGCCGCTGAGGCGGCGGGTTTCCCGGTGGTCATGAAGATCGTATCGCCGGACATTCTCCACAAGTCCGAGATCGGCGGCGTCATCCTCAATGTCGCGTCGCGGGAGGCGGCGGAGACGGCCTACCGTGACCTGCTTACGCGCGCTGAAGCGCATGCGCCGGATGCGCGGATCGACGGCGTTCTGGTCGCGCCCATGGTCTCCGGCGGCGTCGAGACGATTCTCGGAGTCGTTCGCGATCCGGTGTTCGGCCCGGTTGTGATGTTCGGGCTCGGCGGCATTTTCGTCGAGGTGCTGAAGGACGTGACCTTCCGCATCGCGCCGTTCGGCGTGGAAGAAGCGCGCAGGATGATCCGAGAAGTGCGCGGCTATCCGATGCTGGAAGGTGTGCGCGGGGCGTCGCCGGCCGATGAAGATGCACTTGCCGAGGCGCTTGCCCGGCTCTCGGCGTTCGCAACCGCCAACGCCGACGTGCTGGAAACGATCGACGTCAATCCCTTCATCGTGCTGCCGAAAGGGGAGGGCGCACTTGCCGTGGACGCGCTGATTGCGGTCCGGCACAAGGCGGAGGGATGAGCCGCCGACCGGTCGTTGTCGGCGTTGCCGACGCACCGACCCATGACCGGGGGCGTGCGCTGCCGGGCGCGACGGTGCTCTCGATACAGCGGGACGCCGCCCATGAGGCGCTGGCCCAGGCCGGCCTGACGATCCGCGATGTGGACGGCCTCGCGGTCGCCGGCATGTGGGGCATGCCGGGGCCGGGCGCCATGCAGCCGGTGCTGTTGACCGAATATCTCGGCCTCGAATGGCCGCGCTATCTCGACGGCACCAATGTCGGCGGTGCGGCCTTCGTGTTGCATGCGGGCCGGGCTGCGGAGGCGATCCGCGCCGGACAGGCGGAGACGGTGTTGATCGTCTACGGCTCGCTCCAGAAGAGCCAGGCGGCGCGGGCGCTGGGCGGACGGCCGGCGATGTTCTCGAACCAGTGGGATATTCCCGCCGGGTTGCCCCTGCCGGCCGGCGCCTATGCGATGGCGGCCCACCGCCACGCCCATGTCTATGGCTCGACGCGGGAGACGCTCGCCGAAATCGCGGTGGCGACCCGCGCCTGGGCTGCGCTCAACCCTGCCGCCGCCTTCCGCGACCCGATGACGGTGGACGATGTTCTGGGCGCGCGCACGATCGCCTCGCCGCTCGGCCGCTACGACTGCTGCCTCGTCACCGATGGCGGCGGGGCCGTGGTGATGACAACGGAAGAGCGCGCGCGCGACCTGCGCATGCCGCCGATCCATGTACTGGGACACGGCGCGTCCGCCTCGCACACGAGCATCGCGCATATGCCGGACATGGCGAAACTCGAGGTCGCCGAGCATTCCTCGCGGGCCGCCTACGCCATGGCGGGGCGCGGCCCGGCCCGGATGGACCTCGCCATGCTCTACGACAGCTTCACCATTACCGTGCTGATGACGCTGGAGGCGCTCGGCCTGTGCGGCTATGGCGAGGGCAAGGACTTCGTGAAGGGCGGGCGGACCGGACCGGGCGGCTCGTTCCCGGTGAACACCAACGGCGGCGGGCTGTCCTATTGCCATCCGGGCATGTACGGACTGTTCACCATCATCGAGGCCTCCCGCCAGCTATGGGGCATTGCCGGCGAACGGCAGGTCGAGGATGTCCGGACGGCCGTGTGCCACGGCACGGGCGGCGTGTTGTCCTCCGGCGCAACGCTCATCCTCTCAACCGAGAAAGACTAGAGTCCCGGCCATGACCTACGAGAAGCCGGTTCCCGCCATCGACGCTGAGTCGGAGCCTTACTGGAGCGGCGCCCGCGAAGGCCGCCTGATGATCCAGCGCTGCGGCAGGACCGGCCGCTGCTTCCTTTATTCGCGCCGCCTTGCGCCGGGCGCCGACGAGACCGATATCCAGTGGATCGAAGCCACGGGAGCCGGGACCGTTTATTCCTTCACCGTGTGTCACGCGCCGGCAGGTCCGGCCTTTCGGGACGAGACGCCCTATGTCGTGGCCTGCGTGACGTTGGACGAGGGCGCCCGCATCGTGAGCAATCTGGAGACCGGCGATATCGAGGCCGTCCATATCGGCCAGCGGGTCAAGGTGTTCTTCGACAAGGTCTCCGAAGAGCTGACGATCCCGAAGTTCCGCCCGGCCGGCTGAAGGCGCGGTGCAGAAACGCTTCTGGCAATACATCGTCGTCTGCGCCGCGATAGCGGTGTTCGCCGCCGCCGTCTGGGCGCTGACCTGGCAGTTGCGCGACCTACGGTGGGACGAGCTCGGCCGCCAGCTCGAATCGATCCCGCTGCTGCGAATCCTGGCGGCCGTGGCGGCAACCTTTGCCGCCTATCTCGTGCTGGCGGCCTACGACCACACGGCCTTCCGCTATATCGGGCGGCGCATGCCCTTCGGCCGGGTCGCTTTCGTCTCCTCCATTTCCTACGCCTTCAGCCACAATCTCGGTTTCGGCGCGCTGACCGGCGGCGCGGTCCGCTTCCGGTTCTATACGGACTGGGACGTTCCCCCCGGCGACGTTGCCCGCGTCGTCCTCTATGCCGGCATTGTCTATTACCTCTGCGCGCTCTCTGTGGGCGGCCTGCTGACGCTCCCCAATGCGGCGGCGCTTGCCGATGCGCTGGAACTCGACACCGGCTTCATCCGCGCCGTTGCGGCCGTCTGGGTGCTGTCCGGCGCGCTCTATGTCCTGTGGTGCCTCTGCGGCAAGCCGGTCGTCCGCGTCGGCGAGCGCGAGGTGACGCCGCCGAAAATCAGGCACGGGCTGATCCAGTTCTGCGTCGGCATCCTCGAATGGGTGTTCACCAGCGCCGTGCTCTACCTCGTGCTGCCGCCGGACTTCGGCATGCCTTACTGGCATTTCGTCGCCGTCTATGTGCTGGCCTACATGGCCGGCTATATCAGCCATGTGCCGGGCGGGCTCGGCGTGTTTGAGACCGTGCTGCTGGTGCTGATACCCGAAACCGTCCCGACCCACGTCGTGGCGGCAGGCATCATCACCTACCGCGTCATCTATTTCCTCATGCCGCTGGCCCTCGCCCTCGCCCTCTTCGGCGCCTACGAAGCCGCCCGAGGCCGCTTCTCCCGCAAGGGGTAGCCACGAAGCGGCCGGGTGGAGTGAGTGCCTGGGTTGGACAGTTGGGACAAGAAGAAATGACAGGTGTGCGGGCACATTCAGGATCGAGACCATGAGGAAGCGCCGATCTTGCCTTGCGGCGACCTGACGACAATATTGGATGCCATGGAACGCGACGAAGTGCTGAGCACGCTGGAGGCGCATCGGCCGGAGCTGGAGCGGCGTTTCGGCGTCGTGTCGCTGGACCTGTTCGGTTCTTTCGCCCGGAACCAGGCGCGCGAAGACAGCGATATCGACCTGTTGGTGCGCTTCGCCGGGCGGACAACGCCAGCCCACGAACTCGATGTCCAGGACTATCTTGAGGACCTGTTGGGCCGCCCGGTCGATCTCGTTCCCGCTGAGCGGCTGCGCCCGGAATACCGCCCCTATGTGGAGAAAGACATCGCCATGGACGATTCCGACCGGCCGGTGCGCGATTGGCGTATTCCCGTCAGGGACATGATCCGGTTCGGCGAGAGACTGCTCTCCGAGACAGCCGGAATGAATCGTGCACAATTTTCTGAAGATGCTGCCATATACGATATGGCGCAGTTCAACATCCTGCGTATCGGCGAGGCAGCAAACCGTATCCCGCAGGACATCCGCGACGCCCATCCGGAAATCGACTGGCACGGCATTCGGGGCGCGCGGAACCTCATCGCGCACGAATATGACCGGGTGGACGAGGACGAGGTCTGGATCATCGTCCGAACGCATATTCCCGCCTTGCTCCCTCATTTGCGTCGGCTGCTGGAGGCGTCCGGATAAAGTCGGGTTTGCTGCCTGCTGTAACGCGGGCCGATGCCGGGCCTCGCCATAGCATTGCCTTCGAATGCAGGTTCGCAACCGGCCGGGCGCGAAACTCTGCCGCTATCCCGAGACCGAGGCCTTACGCGTCGGCTCAGTCATGGTTCGTTGACTCCTCCAGTCACTCAACCTCGAATGCGTCCCGCCGCCTTGCATTCCGGGGCGGAGGGCCATAGCGTTCGGAGGAGTTTGACGCGAGCCGGGACGCTGCCCCATGGACCTCAATTTCGCCCCCGAAGACGAAGCCTTTCGCGACGAGTGCCGTTCCTTCCTGGCCGAGACTCTGCCGGGCGATGTGGCGCGCAAGGTCGGGCTCGGCATACAGCCGACGCTCGACGAGGTGATGGCCTGGCACCGGGAACTGTACGACAAGGGGTGGATCGCGCCCAACTGGCCCGAGGAATGGGGCGGCCCCGGCTGGACGGTGACGCAGAAATACATCTGGGACGAGGAGCAGGCGCTCGCCAACGCGCCGCGCCCGATCCCTTTCGGCCTTTCCATGTGCGGGCCGGTGCTGATGGCCTTCGGCACCGAGGAGCAGAAGCGGGACAACCTGCCGCGCATCCTCTCCGGCGAGCGCATCTACTGCCAGGGCTATTCCGAGCCGGGCGCCGGCTCCGACCTCGCTGCGCTCAAGACCCGCTGCGAGGTGCATGACGACCGCCTCGTCATCAACGGCCAGAAGATCTGGACCACCGCGGCCCACTGGGCGAACTGGATCTTCTGCCTCGTGCGCACCTCCAGCGCCGGCAAGCGGCAGGAAGGCATCTCCTTCGTCCTGATCGACATGGCCACGCCCGGCATCGAGGTGAAGCCGCTCATCACCCTTGAGGGGCTGCA
>MPNF01000179.1 GCA_002238885.1 Alphaproteobacteria bacterium bin95
GCTGATCCCCGTACTGCGCCTCTGAAATCCTGCGCTGCTCCGGGAAAGCGCCGCCTGACCACTGGCTCGTCAGAACCATCAATCCATCACGTCCGAGTGCTCGGCAGAATCAGACCTGGGCAGTTACCTTATTTTATTCATCAACCAATTCGAATCCGTTTCTTCGATCAACCCACCTGGTTCCGCGGCACGTCGCGGAAGGGGCGGTCGGTGTCGTGGCGAACCTCCTTGGGCATGGAGAGGATGCGCTCGGAGATGATGTTGCGCTGAATCTCGTCCGTGCCGCCGGCAATGGAGATGGCGGGAGTCGAGACGAGGATTTCCGCAACCACGCCGCCTGTGCCGTCATCGTCGCCGGTGAGCATGGCGTCGGGACCGGCGATCATTGTGTGCGCCTTCGCGCAAGCACGCGCGACGATGCTGGCGGCGAGCTTGCCGATCGAGCCTTCCGGCCCTTGCGGCCGGCCCATCTGTTGCGCCTCGCGGGCGCGCCGCGCCGTCCATTCGGCGGTCCGCGCAAGCGTCAGCGCCTTTGCGATTTCCTGGCGCACGGCCGGGTCTTCCCAGCGGCCGGCCTCCTTTGCGCGCTCGATGAGCATATCCGCGCGTCCGGTGCGCTGCGGATACCAGACATAGGGCGCCATGACGGTCGCGACCTCGGCGCGCTCCTCCTCGTAGATGCGCCCCGGCCGGTCGCTGCCGGTGGCGTAGCGGCGCACGCCGTCGGCCCCGCGCCGCTCATGCATCAGGGTGGTCGTTGCGACCTTCCAGCCCTCGCCGAGGCCGCCGATCTGGTATTCCGCTTCCACCACGGCGTCGGTGAAGAAGACCTGGTTGAAGGAGGCGTGGCCGTTCATCTGCTTGAGCTGGTGGACCTCGACGCCCGGCTGGCGCATGTCGAGCAGGAAATAGCTGAGGCCTTGATGCTTGACGGCGTCCCAGTCGGTCCGCGCCAGCAGCAGGCCGAAATCGGCGTGGTGCGCGCTGGTGTTCCAGACCTTCTGGCCGTTGATAATCCACTTGCCGTCGCGCAAATCGGCGCGCGTTACCGCCCCGGCAAGGTCGGACCCGCTGCCGGGTTCGCTGAAGAGCTGGCACCAGGTCTCCTCGCCCGTGAGGATGCCGCGCAGGAAGCGCTGCTTGTGCAGGTCCGTGCCGTGCTCGAGGATCGTCGCGGCGGCGAGCGTGCGGATGCCCATCTTGGCGACGCCGACCGCACCCAGCTTGTCGAACTCCTCCTCGACGACAGGCGTCATGCCGACCGGTAGGCCGCGCCCATGCCATTCCTCCGGCCAGTGCGGCACGCCCCAGCCGGAATCGATCAGCATGTTGCGCCACTCGACGAGGCCCCGGTCGGGGTCCCAGTTCGTCGTCAGCCAGTCGCGGACCTCGGCGCGGATGTCGTCTTCGGTGAAGTCGGTCATGTCAGGCGTTCCAGTGCTGCAGCATGCGTTCGCGGTGGTCGGCGGCAGTGCCGAGGAAAGCCTCGCTCGACTTGGCGCGCTTGAACCAGAGCTGCGTGTCGTTGTCGTGGGTGAAGCCAATGCCGCCATGCATCTGCACGGCGTGGATGGCGGTCTGCATATAGGTGTCGGAGGCGGTCGCCTTGGCGAGCGAAGCGAGCGCGGAAAGCGGCTGTTCCTCGTCCTCGCCGTCATCGTCGGCCGCAGCGGCGGCATAGTAGGCGGCGGCCTTGGCGAGCTCGACGTCCAGCAGCATGTCCGCCGCCTTGTGCTTGGTGACCTGGAAGGAGGCGATGGAACGCCCGAACTGCATCCGCATGGAGACATATTCGAGCGCGTCCTCGCGCAGCCGCTCCGCGCCGCCGACCATCTCGCCGGCCAGGCAGACTGCGGCGATATCGAGCGTTCGCGCCCAGGCGGGGCCGCCGGCATCCTGTCCGCCGAGCAATTCGGCTTCGGCGCCGTCGAAATCCATCTTCGCGAGCCGGCGCGTCGGGTCCATGGACTGCAACGGCTCGCGCGTGAGCCCGGCGCTGTCCGCCGGCAGGCTGAACAGGCCGAGCCCGCCCTCCGGCAGCCTGGCAGCTGCAACAACGAGATCGGCGGCCATGCCGTCCAGCACATAGCTCTTGCGCCCCGTCAGCCGCCAGCCGTCGCCGTCCGGTCGGGCGGTCGCGGCGAAAGCGTCGGCATTCCATCCGGTTCCGGGTTCGGCGGCAGCGAGCGCCGCGATCGTCCCGCCGCTCGAGATGCCGGGCAGAAGCGCCTGCTTCTGCGCATCGTCGCCTGCTTCCGCGATGGCGGTCGCGGCCATGACGGTGGAGCCGAAGAAAGGCGAGGGCAGCAGCGCGCGACCGGCTTCCTCGGCGGCGATGGCGAGCTCCGAGACGCCGAACCCGGCCCCGCCATAGGCTTCGGGAATGTGGATCGCGGTCAATCCCAGATCCTCCGCCATCATCCGCCAGACCTCGGGGTCGTAGCCGGCCTCGGTTTCCATGATGCGGCGCACCTCGCTCGTCGGCGAGCGGTCCTGCAGGAAACGGCGGAGCATGTTGCGAAAGTCGGTCTGCTCCTCGGAAAAGTTGAACTTCATACGGTGTCGGTCCTCGTTTCGGCGGCGGAGGCGGAGATGGCCGCGACCAGCGCTTCGGCCCCCTCCCAGTCATAAGTGCGGAAGGCGTGCCCGCGCGTGACGAACGGCGCGCCGGCATAGAACATCTCATACTGCGTCTGCCGGCCCGCGAATTCGGAGCCGAGCGCGTCCCAGGCGAGCTTCATCAGCCGCACCCGCTCGACCGGCGCCGCGCCGTCCGCCGACTGCTGGACGCTTTGCAATATGCCGGCGAGCTCAGGGTCGGCGAGGTCGCGCTCGGAGGAGGGCAGCATGATGAGCGCGCCGCCGGCAAGGCCGCGCACCCTCTCGACCATGCGCGGATAGAGCACCTGGCAGTAGGCCTGGGCGGCATAGACGGAATGCGCATCCGGCACGAAGTAGTTGCCGCGCTGGCTGCCTTTCGCTTCCATGCCGTAGAGCATGGTCTCGACC
This sequence comes from Alphaproteobacteria bacterium bin95, assembly GCA_002238885.1. Taxonomy (GTDB): domain Bacteria; phylum Pseudomonadota; class Alphaproteobacteria; order Bin95; family Bin95; genus Bin95. The sequence continues at coordinate 3,010 of MPNF01000179.1, forward strand.
GCCGTCGCCTGCGCGGCGAGCATGCCGAGCGTGTCGGCGACCGGCGGCATCTTCGCGGTGCCGATGGTCTCGCAGATGCGCCGCGCCAGCCCGACAAGGAATTTGAACTTCACCGCAAGGCGGATCTGCGCCTGATAGTTCTGGTAGATGTGGCCCGGCGTGGCGTGGAACTGGCGCGCGCACATGGCGGGGCTGCGATGGACGAAGACGCGCTCCCAGGGGACCTTCACATCGTCGAACCAGACCAGCCCGTCATTCTCGTCGAAGCGCGAGGCGAGCGGGTCGTCGAAGGAGGAGAGCGCGCGCGCCTCGTAGGACTTGCGCGCAAGCAGCCGGAGGCCCTTCGCCGCCATCGGGACCGCGAAGCTGATCGCGTAATCCTCCTCGTCCGGCTGCAGCGGCTGGAGATGGGCCACGAACATCTCGTTGGCCAGGATCGCCGCGGTGCCGAGCATCTTGCCGCCGCGTACCGTCACCCCTTCCGCGTCCTCGTCCACGATGCGGAGCATCGGGCTGTCCTCGCCCTGGTCGCCGGTGCTCTTCGAGCGGTCGAGTTGCGGATTGACGATCACATAGGTGAGGTAGAGGTCGCTGTCGCGCGCATGGATAAAATAGTCGTGGAAGGCGCGCGCGCGTTCCGGGTCGTGGGCCTCGAACACATCCAGCCCCATGATCTGCCCGGTGACGGCCGACGCCAGATGGTCGGGCGCCCGGCCCATGAAGCCCGCATGGCATTCCGCCCAGGCGGTGAGCGCGCGGCGGCGCTGGACCAGTTCCTCGAGCGACGCCGGCATCTGCCAGGCGCGGTTGACCCGCCGCCCGCCGGTCGGGGAGGCGAAGGTCATGGCCTCCAGATTGGCGGGGTCGGCCTGGTAACCGTAGAGTCCGGCGGCGGATCGCACGGCATTGCGGAAGGCAGGGTGCCGGGCCGGGTTATCGACGCGGGCGCCGTCCAGCCAGACGGCGCGGCCGTCCTCAAGGCTGGCCAGATGCTCGGCGGCGTCCTTGGCCGCGCCCCCCATCGTTCGGCGGTCTCCGGGCTCCTTCGCCTAGGTCGCAGTCGAGTAGTCGGTCGGGTCCATGACCACGCTCTCGATGGAGCTGACCAGGGATCCGTTGCGCTCGCTCTCGGCCCTTGCCTTCTGCCACTCGGGATCCTCGCGGAAGGCCGCCCAGGCGCTCTCCATCTGCGCGGCGTCCTCGAAGGTGCAGATATAGATGAGCTGGTTCGGGTCCGCCCGGTTGATCCAGAAGCCGGCGACGCCGATGCCGTGGCGGGCGAAGAGGTCGCAGGTGTGGTCGCGGAACCGGGCGTTGAGCGCATCGATCTTGCCGGGCGCGGCGTTGTAGGTGCGCAGTTCGTAGAGCATGGGAGCGTCTTTCCTCGTGTTCGGGCGGCGTCGGAGAGCGGCTACTCTTTGGGCTCGAGGCGCAGAGAGGCCGAGTTCATGCAGTAGCGGAGCCCCGTCGGCGGCGGCCCGTCCGGGAAGATATGGCCCAGATGCGCGTCGCACCCGGCGCAGAGCGCCTCCGTGCGCGTCATGAACCAGCTCCGGTCCACCTTCTCAGCCACGGCCGCCTCGGAAACGGGCCGGGTGAAGGACGGCCAGCCGGTGCCGCTGTCGAATTTGGTGTCGCTCTCGAACAGCGGGATATCGCAGCATATGCAGCGATAGGTGCCCGGTGTCTTGGTGGCGTGATACTCGTTGGCGAAGGGGCGTTCGGTGCCGTGCCGGCGCGCAACCCGGTATTGCTCGGGGGTGAGGCGGCTTCGCCATTCGGCGTCGCTGAGCTGCGTGCGGGGGGGGGCGGTGTCGAGAAGGTCGGTCATGGGGTCCACCGGCGTCCGCATCGAAGATGCCGACTTGTCGAGATTGCTGCTGTCAGTCGTCCGCCCGCAACCGGCTGCGGGCGGAAAAACGGTATGCCCAACCCGTCCCCTGTGCAAGTCCGCTTCAACGCTGGGGACTCTCCCCTTCCCCTTCGGGAGGGCATGGTTATCCTTCCGTCGCGGCTACGGGCAGAGAGGAAGGACGGGCAGGCGATGTTCATTGCGATGAACCGGTTTCGCATCGTGCGCGGGCGCGAGTCGGACTTCGAAGGGATTTGGGCCGAACGAAACTCTCATCTCGATGGTGTGCCGGGGTTCCTGGAGTTTCGGCTTCTCAGGGGGCCGGAGGAGGAGGACCATACGCTGTATGCCTCCCACTCGACCTGGCGCGACCGCGATGCCTTCGTCGCGTGGACGCGATCCGAGGCGTTCCGGAAGGCGCATGCCGGCGCCGGCGCGCGGGGCGACCTGTATCTCGGCCATCCCCACTTCGAAGGGTTCGACTCGGTCCTCGACCGCTGACGGCGGCGGCGGCCCGGAGGTTTTCGCCGTTCAGCGCTACAGCGCGCCGGCGGCCTCGGCCTTGGCCCTGCGCGCGGCGATGCGTTCGCGCTGGCGTGTCTTGTCGATGACGAAACGGGTGTGGCGGGCGCGGCCTACCTGGCCGAGCGCGTCGCAGATGTCGGCAGCCAGTTCGACGCGCTGCCCGTCGAGGGACAGGACTCGGGCGTTGACCTCGATCCACATGCCGGCGAGCGTCGGCCCCAGATGGTCGATCTCCACCCGCGCGCCGACGGAGTCCTCGCCCTCGTCGAGATGGGAGAACACCAGGTCGCGGCAGGTCTGCTCGATCCGCGCCAGCATGAACGTGGTGGCGAAGACGCGCAGGTCCTCGCCCATGAAATCGATGGTCTGGTCCGCCGTGACATCGAAACGGCGCACACTCTTCAGGTCGGGCGCAAGCGAAGGTTTCATGCCGCATCTCTGAATCTGTCCCCAAGACGGGCATGGTTGGACAGCACGCGCGACCGTGCAAGACTTTCGCGTCGAAAAAATGACAGTTTGAGGAAATGATGCCGACCGTCCTGACCGAACGCGAAGGGCCGGTGCGCACCGTGCGCCTGAACCGCCCGGAGAAGCGCAACGCGCTCAACCGCGAAATGCTCGACGCCCTGCTCGACGCTTTCCGGGGCGAGCCGGACAGGGCCGAGCGGCTGACCGTGCTGCGCGCCGAGGGGCCGGTCTTCTGCGCCGGGATGGACCTCCGGGAGCGGGCCGGGACGCTGGATACGGAAAGCCCCATCGAGGCGGTTCTGGACGCGGTGCAGCATTATCCTCTGCCGGTGGTCGCGGTCGTGCATGGAGACGCGATTGCGGGCGGCAACGAACTTGCGCTGCATTGCGACCTGGTGGTGGCGGCGGAGAGCGCGCGATTCGGCATGTCGCTGGCCCAGATCGGGCTGGTGCCGACATGGTTCCTCGCCAAGAAGATCGTGGAGACCGGCGGGCCCGTTGCCGCGCGCGAGATGCTGCTGCTCGGCGACCCGTTGCCGGCGGCGCGGATGCA
>MPNF01000180.1 GCA_002238885.1 Alphaproteobacteria bacterium bin95
CCGGCGGGGCGCTGGGATCGACGTCTCCCTTGGGGATCAGGAGACGTTGCGGAGGAACTCCGGGACTTCCGGTTCCGGCGTGGTGCCGGTGTCGGCCGCCTTGGCGGTGTCGTCATTGGCGGGCTCGGAAGCGGTCTCGGCGGGAGGCGCGTCTTGATGGGCCTCCGGCGCTTCGGCAGTCACATCGGCCGATCCGTCGAAGGCGGCGAAGCCGGGCGGGGCCCAGCCGAGCGCAGCGGCGTGGCCCTCGGTATTGACGCCCAGGGGGACGTCGCCGGTGGCGAAGGCGGTCTCCATGGCGGCCGCGAGTTCCGTCTTCTTCTGCTTGGCGTGGGAGTTCACCCAGTCTGCGCCGAGGGTGTGGCCCGCGATCTCGAGGAGCTGGCTCTTGTTGATGCGCGACCAGAACATATCCGCGGTCGGCCGGACCTGGCTCGCAAAGTCGATATCGAGCCGGGCGACGGTTGCCTCAAATTCCGGCAGAGCGTCGTGTTCGAAGGCGAGCTGGCCCTTCAGTGTGCGGGCGACGGCAGCGGCGAACAGGTCCTTCTTTTCGTCGATCGGAAGGGCGCGAAAGGCCTCGAAACATGCCGCGCTGTCCGGATGTTCCATCCAGTCGAAGGAGAGATGCGAAGCGTCGTCGATCTCGTCCATCGAGGGGTTCCAGGCGGAGAAGTCCTGGTCGTTGACACGCAGGGTCGGCCGGTCCGGGGTGACGTTGGCGGAGATGTCGAGGGCTTTTGCCCTGTAGCTGTGGCCGTCTGCAAAGACGGATCGGGCCATCTCGAAGACGGTCAGATCGAATGCGGCATCGAAGTCGTGCTGCAAGTGCGTCTTGACGATGGTGGTCCGGATGGCGCGCATGTCGTCGGCGAGGCCGATTCCGATGCCGGCCTTCTTGCGCGCCGCGGCCCTGGGATCGGTGTCGCGGATGACCGGCGGCGCGACCCGCTCGCTGTCGTTGGCGGCGGACGAGGCGCTCGTGGCCGTCGCGTCCTGGTCCGGCTCGGGCATGTCCTCGGGACGGACGAGGCCTGAAAGGACGCGGAGCGAACCGTCGCGGTCGATCGTGACGATGCAGCCGGCGATCGACTTGTCCTCGTCGCGGTAGGACGTGCGCTGGTCGACTTCGCCCTGGATCCGGGAGATCTCGCTGTGGGCGGTTCCGTATTCCGCGGCCAGCTCTTCGGTCCAGTCGTCCTTGGCCGTGCTTTCGAGCTGGTCCATGCGCTCGCGGTGGCGATCGATGGCGGCCTGTTCGTCATCGGTGGGTTCGCCCGGAATCGGATAGACGCGGCCCAGCTCGGCGGTGGTCTGCCAATCGACCTCGATCATCGGGACGGCCCAGTTCCAGTCGCCGGAGAGCTTGTCGACCTCCTTTGTGAGCTTGGCCATGGCGAGCTCGTTGAGAAGGTCGGGATCGTCGAGCCAGGTGTTCGACCTGGTGGTGAACAGATCGCGGAGGAAGGAGCCGCCCGCGGCCTTGTATGCGTTGATGCCGACGAATACGGCGACGGCGGCGTTCGAGGGCACGCGTTCGGAGGTGAGCAGGCGCTCGACCTGGTAGGAGTTCGGGCGGTAGGCCATGCCGGACAGCTGTTCCCAGACGGCCATCTGACGGGCGTGGTCCGTGGTGAGGCTGAAGGCCTGGAGTGTTTCCATGTCGATGCGCTCGTCGCGGTAGGCCTGGATGATTTCCGGGGCGATGTTGCCGAGGCGCATGCGCTGTTTCACCAGGCGCTGCGAGACGCCGAAACGGGTGGCGACTTCGGAGACGCTGGCGCCGGCGTCCAGGAGCTTCGAGAAGGCCGTGACCTGGTCGGCGGGGTGCATGGCGAGCCGGACGGTGTTCTCGGCAAGCGAGATCTCCTCGGCCGGCGTGTCGGACGAGGCGACGATGCAGGGGATGGGATGGTCTGCCGGGAGTTCGTCTTCGGACGCCAGGTCCTGGAGGACGGTGAGGCGTCGCCCGCCTGCGAGGACGGCGAAGCGCGGGCTGCCGTCCCTGGCGGGATCGGCTTCGCGGACGACCAGATTCTCGAGGAGGCCGTGATTGAGGACCGAGGCCTTGAGTTCGGCCTGGGCGCTCTTGCTCGGCGGCGTCGTACGGACGTTCTCCGGCGCGAGGAAGAGATGGGCGAGGGGGACGGTCTGGATGACCGCGACGGAAGCGGGTGTCGCCATTGGGCACTGCCTTGTCGTGTTTGAAGGAAAGCAAGCGGACCGGCCGGGAGTCCCGAACGGTCGAAACGCTTGGTTAACAGGGGCTTTCCTCGAAACTGAAAGGCAGGCCAGCGTCGCGGTTCGTGTTTTGGCTGCGTGTTGCGAGTTCGGTGTTTTCGAACTCGGGCGGGACCGGGGTGTCCCGGAAACGGGCCCGTCGGTGGCAGACCGGGGAGCCCGACAAGGGACCGCCCCATCGTCGAAGGCTTTTCTTTACTTGCCTATGGTCAGGCAGGTGGCGAGGCGGCCTGGCGCTGGATTTCTCTCAGTTCGTGACGGGGCGCGGGAGGCCGAAACGGGTGCTGGGGTTTCGCAAGCGCGAGCAGGCAGAGCAATTGGTGTCTGACAGGAAGCGTCGGGAAGGGGAGCTGCTTCCAGTTCTGGACCTCGGCGCGGCCGGCGTCGACGGCATGACACTGGACGGCCCGGCAGTGATCGCACTGGTAGATCTGGATCGTGGGTTGGCCGGTTGGCGAACCTTCGAAGATAAGGGTCGAGTAGGGATGCCGGCAGCGGGCCATGCACTGGTTCCGGAAGGGTTGTTCAAAGGGATTTGATTATAGCGAAAACGGCGGAATCCGTCGAGGTTCGGGATGACAATTTGTGTTGATGGAAAAGGAAAGTTTCTCAGTCTGGTCGAGCTGAAGATGGCTACACGCAAGGGATATGGGCGTTCGTCTGGACTCGGGCCGGGTCTGGGGTTATTGACGGTGACGGGAATTCCGGCGGGAGAGGATGATGGCGGCAGGAAAGACGGAAATTGCCGAGAAGGTAGCGGCGATGCTGGGTGTGAACCGTCAGACGGCGATGGGGTTTGTCTCGACGGTCATGGAGGCGCAGGCCCGGACGCTTGTGGAGCACGGGGAAGTGACTATTCGGGGGTTCGGAACCTACCGCATAAAGGAAGTGGCGGAGAGCCGTGCGAGAAATCCGCGAACGGGCGCGGTAGTGGTCGTTCCTCCGCACAAGCGGGTCCGGTTCAGAGCGGGGAAGACGTTCCGCGATATCGTGTCGGGGCGTCGCTGACGAGCTGAGGCCGGGTTGGCGGCTCAGCTTTGAATGGAGGTCTGTTCGGCGCTGCGTATGAGGGAAATCACGTTCGGTTGAATGCGCAGGCGGCCCTTGCCTGGCCCCGGTCCGGGGGACATGTCGATATGGTCCAGGAGCGCGGCAAGTTCGATCGTTGCAGGTATTCTGATCTCCGGGGTTCCGGTCTCTATGGCTGACTGGATCTCGCTGGCCCGGTTGAGAAGGACGGAACGGATGTTGGGGTTGTTGGGCTTTAGCCGCGTTCCGGCGGCGTAGCGGTCGCGTTCGGTCTTCAGGTTGGCCAGTTCCTGGGCGAGTTGCCTGATCCGTTCACGCATTTCCGGGGTATCGGCACCGATTTCCACTGCGTTTATGAGACGTCGTTGCCGCAAGGTGCAGTCGGTTATTTCGGCCTCCAGTTGAGCGTGGGTTTCCACGATCCGGTTTTGCGCCTCCTGGAGGATGGGAGTCCATTCTCTCCGGCGGCGTATCCATGATGTGAGCTGGCGGGCGCAGAGTAGGTCGATATCGCGCAAGACGAAGGTGCTGGCGTTGCATTTGTCGCTGGATCGGCTCGTCTTGCAGGCCCAGCGATGCCGGGCGATCGTGCGGACAGGACCCTTGCAGCGGGAACATCTGAGAAGCGGTGTGAGGGGCATCGCTCCCCTGGCGAGTGCCGGGACGCCGGTCGGATGGGCGCGTGGACGGGAACGGGCATGAAGACGTTCCTGGGCGGCGTCCCAGGTTTCGTCGTCGATGATTCGCAGATGAGGAGCCGGAACGACCGTCCAGCGTTCCCGGGTCGTAGCACGGGTAGTGCGTCTGGCGGTATTCGGGTTGATGGCGGACTCGGTGAGGCCGAAGATCACCTGGCCTTTGTAGAGGGGGTTTGAAAGGATACCGGTGCTGCGATGAATGCCCGTCAGCCTGGAGTGGTGCCAACGGCTGGCGCTGCGAGGGGGTGGGATGTCTTCGTCGTTCAGGAGTCTGGCGATGGCGCGTGCCGAGTGTCCCTTGTTGTAGAGTCGGTAAATTCTCTGGACGATCGGAGCTGTGTCGGGATCGATCTCGCGCAGGCCGCGAATCACGTCTGCGCCTTCGATGCGGTTGGCAAGCAGGTAGCCGTATGCGGGCGGTCCGACCTGGCGTCCGGATTCTATGACCCCTATCAGTCCGCGCCGGGTCTTGGCGGAGAGATCCTTCAGGAATACTGCATTCATGGTGCCCTTGAAGCCGACAAGAAACTCGTCGAGGACGCGTTCCTGGATGGTGAGGATCGGAATCTGGAGATATTCGAGCTGCTCGTAGATGTAGGTGATGTCGTGCTGGCCCCTGCTGAGGCGGTCCATCGATTCCGTGCAGATCGCGGTAAAGGCGTAGCGTGGGCAGTCCGTGAGCATCGACTGCAGACCGGGCCGGAATTTGGCGGTGGCTCCAGTGAACTTCGCATCGGTGTATTCGGCAATGACAGTGCCTCCGAGATCGGCGACCAACCGTCGACATTCGCGCAGCTGGTCGTCGATGGACTTGGGATTCTGCCGATTGGAGGAATAGCGCGCGTAGAGAGCTACGCGCGACAGGTCCGGGCGGGCATCGAACATTGATTGGTCCACAGCATCGCATTGGGCTCGGTCAATAACGCGACCGGGCCGAATTCCGGACAGTAGCGGATAGAGTGCCGGTGATGGAAGGGGCAGGACAGCGTTCGATCGTGGCCGGGTAACCGGTGAGGGTCATTCGATGCTGCTGTCGGGCAGTAGGCGGGCGCTGAAGCCGGCTCCGTTCTGCAGATCGATGATGTGCTCGGCGACCTCCCGGGGGCTCCGTTTCGAGAAGTCTGCTGCATATTCCCCGTTGAATTCATAGCCGCCCCAGTCGTCGAGATCGCCGGCGTCCGGATCGGCGTTCGGGAGGCGGGTGGTAGTGACTTCGGTTCCGTCCCACTCCTGGATCCATGTGGGCTCGTCTGTCACGAGGTGGGAGATTTCGATGCGGACGGGAAGGTTGGCGTTGGACATGTAGGGGGCTCCGTTGGGTCGCCTGGAGGGTTGGCGGCTATCTGCGGGACCGGCGCCAGCCGGCGCGGCGCGCTGCGGCCTCGCTGCAGAACCAGCGTTCGCCGTGCGATTCGTCGATACCGGTCCGGTCGTAGAACATGCCTCCGGGTACATGGTAGATGCGGCCGCTGGCAGAGATGTTTCCCTTGATGAGGCATGCGCCGGCGCTTCGCGACGGCGCGGTCTGCGGTTGGCGGCGATGGCTTGAGGCGCTGCGGCCTTTCTGGTGCCGGCGCCACCGCCAGGGCTCGATGAACGAACCGGACCACAAGCCGCGTTGCGCTTCGCGAGCCTCGTCTTCGTCGGGGACATAGCGTGTCGAGTATTTGCGGTATGCGAGGGCGAAGCCCTGCCGGACGAGCTCTTGTTGAAGGTTTGTACCATGGGCGAAGCAGGTGCCGATCGCGCGGCCGTATTTGCCGCGCCCGCTGACTTCGCATCGCACGGGGTTGTGGCCTATCAGCTTGCGCATTGCCTTGGTGGCTGCCTTGCCGCATGCCCATTGGCGGCCGCTGCGCCCGCAGGTCTGTCTGCTCTCAGGGGCGTCAATGCCGTCGAGCCGGATCCTCTCGCCCGCGACGGCCAGCGTATCGCCGTCAAGGACGCGCGCCGGTCCGGAGAGGATCTCGGCGCGGGCGGGGGCGGTGAGGAGCGTCAGGAAGAGGAAAGCGGCAAGCAGGGCGGCGCGGCTTAGTCGGGATCGGGCATCTCGATGGGAGTGAAGGATAGCGGGTCGTCGGTCCAGTCGTCGGAGGCGTAGAAGATGATGTCGACATAGTTGCCGGACGCGGTGCGCAGGGCGAGCTGACGTGCCTTGCCGCCGCTTAGCAGTTCGACGACCTGGCTCAGGCGCATTTCCGCGACGTCGTAGAAGTAATGCGAGGAGGTGTTTCGAGGCATCTTGTACTCTCGCGCTCCGGATGAGTGAAGCGGGAGCAATACTCCGGAAGCGGCGGAAAATCATGGTGCGTCCTCCGGGTAGCGACCGGGATCGGTATTCAGCCCTTCCTGGCTGGCGCTCGTCGCGTGCGCCAGGATCTCGCTGTGGAAGGGTTCGTGCGA
>MPNF01000181.1 GCA_002238885.1 Alphaproteobacteria bacterium bin95
CCATCGCCAAGGAACTCCCAGTCCGACCGAGGCTCGACAAAAATCGACACCACCCGAAATCATCCATAACAAACTGATCTCAAACCACTTTTCTCCAAAATCCCGCAACTCAACCGGACACTAGTGACCAAACATGACATTTCATGACATTTCCGTGGAGTGGGCTCCGAGGCCGGCAGCGATACGGGCGGCAGCGCCGCCCGAGGCCATGACCGCGGCAGGAATTCCGGGCTAGAATGGCGGCAATGCAGCGCTATTCGATCTTTTCGCTCCTCAGGGGCGCGCTGTCGGGACACCGCGACTGGCAGCCGGCCTGGCGCGCGCCGGAACCGAAACCCTCCTACGATGTCGTCATTGTCGGTGGCGGCGGCCACGGCCTCGCCACGGCCTATTATCTCGCCCGCAACCACGGCATTACGAATGTCGCCGTGCTGGAGCGCGGCTGGATCGGCGGCGGCAATACCGGGCGCAACACCACCATCGTGCGCTCGAACTACCTGCTGCCGGAGAACCAGCGCTTCTACGAGCACTCGCTCAAGCTCTGGGAGGGACTCAGCCGGGACCTCAACTACAATGTGATGTTCTCGCCGCGCGGCGTCATCAATGTCTTCCACACCGACGCCCAGCGCGACTACTGGATCCGGCGGCACAACGGCATGCGCTATGCCGGCATCGATGCGGAATTGCTGACCCGGGCCGATCTTGCGCGCCTCGTCCCGGCGCTCGACCTCTCGCCCGGAATCCGCCACCCCATCACCGGCGGCGTCATCCAGCCGCGCGGCGGCGTCGCGCGGCACGATGCCGTCGCCTGGGGCTATGCGCGTGCCGCCGATGCGCTCGGCGTCGATATCATCCAGGACTGCGAGGTGACCGGCATCGACGTCGAGGCCGGCAGGGTCACGGGGCTGCAGACGAGCCGGGGGCCCATCGGCGCCGGGCGCATCGGCCTCGCCGTCGCCGGGCATTCCTCCAGGCTGGCGGAAATGGCGGGCGTTCGCCTTCCCATCGAGACGCATCTGCTCACGGCGACGGTTTCCGAGCCGGTCAAACCCTTCATGGACAAGGTCGTCTCAGTGGCGGCGGCGCATGTCTATGTCAGCCAGACCGACAAGGGCGAAGTGCTGATCGGCGGCACTCTCGACGGCTACAATTCCTGGTCGCAGCGCGGCAGTCCTGCGCGGCTGGAGGACATATTGTCGGCAGCCTGCGAGTATTTCCCGCGAGTCTCGCGCCTGCGCCAGCTCCGGCACTGGGCGGGCGTCGTGGACATGAGCATGGACGGCAGCCCAATCATCGCCAAGCTGCCGGTCGAGGGCCTCGCCATGACCGGCGGCTGGTGCTATGGCGGCTTCAAGGCGACGCCCGCCTCCGGCTGGTGCCTGGCCTGGACGCTCGCCAACGATGCGCCGCACGCGCTGAACGCACCCTTCTCGCTCGAACGCTTCCGCACCGGAGCCGTGCTGGACGAGAACGGCGCCGGGCCGGTGGCGTGGGGCCATTGAGGGGGCCGGACGCATGCTTCTGATTCCCTGCCCGTTCTGCGGCGACCGCGACGAAACGGAGTTCGCCTATGGCGGCGAAGCCGGAAACGAGCGTCCGGCAGACCCCGGGGCCGCAACCGATGAAGCCTGGACCGACTATCTCTGCTTCCACGACAACCCGAAGGGCCCGCACCGCGAACTCTGGTTCCATCGCGACGGCTGCCGGCGCTGGCTGACAGTCGAGCGCGATACCTACACCCACGAACTCCGCACGGCGCGGTTGAGCCGGCCATGAGGCGCCAGCCCTTTCGCACGGCAGAGGGCGGCCACCTGATCGACCGCTCGCAGCCGCTGCGCTTCGATTTCGACGGCCACCGCCATGAAGGCTACCGGGGCGACAGCCTGGCCTCCGGACTGCTGGCGGCCGGCGTGCGCATCGCGGCGCGGAGCTTCAAATACCACCGCCCGCGCAGCATCTGGGGCTTCGGCTCGGAAGAGCCCAACGCCATGGTCACGACCGGCGTTCGGGAGGAAGCCCGGCCGAACCTGAAGGCCACGGAGATTCCGCTCTCGGACGGCCTCAAGGCCTTCGGACAGAACGCCTGGCCCTCGGTCACCTGGGACATTGGCGGCGCGCTCGGGCTTGCCGGCGACATCCTGCCGGCGGGCTTCTACTACAAGACCTTCATGTGGCCGACGCGCTGGTGGCACGGCCTGTACGAACCGCTGCTGCGCCGCATGGCGGGCTTCGGGCCGGCGCCGGCGGCGCCCGACGACGCCTTCTACGCCAAGCGGCGCATCCATGCCGATGTGCTGGTGGCAGGCGGCGGGCCGGCGGGCGTGGCGGCGGCGCTTGCGGCGGCGCGCGCCGGAGCGCGGGTCGTGCTCGCCGACGAGAATGTCCGCTTCGGCGGCGACCTGTTGCGCACGCCGGGCGAGATCGGGGAGGGCGACGGACTCGCCTGGATCGACAGTGCGGTCGGCGAGCTGGAGTCGATGAGCAATGTCCGCCTGCTGCCGCGCGCCACCGTGACCGGCTATTACGACCACAACCTGCTTCTGGTCGCGGAACGGGCCGGCGAGAAGGCGCCGCCCGGCACGCCGCAGACACGCCTCTGGTTCGTGCGGGCGCGGGACGTCGTGATCGCTGCCGGCGCGCATGAGCGCCCGCTGCTCTTCGCCGGAAACGACCGGCCAGGCGTCATGTCGGCATCCGCGGCAGGCGGCTATGCCCATGCATACGGTGTGCTGGCCGGGCGGCGCGCCGTGGTCGCGGGCAACAATGACAGCATCTACCCGGTGGCCCGGCTGCTGCAGAGTGCGGGCGTCTCGATTGCCGCCGTGGCCGATACCCGGCCCGACGGCGAAGCGCCGGACCTGCCCTGCCGCGCGGGTCAGGCTGTCGAGCGGGTACTCGGGAGCCGCCGGGTGCGCGGCGCGCTGCTTCGCCGGACGGACGGCCGGGCAGGCGGCCGGAGCCAGCGGATCGCCTGCGATCTGGTCGCCGTTGCCGGCGGCTGGAGCCCGGCGGTGCATCTTCACGCCCAGTCGCGCGGCAGCCTGCGCTATGACGAGGACCGGGGCCTGATACTGCCCGACCGGCCGGGCGGCGCGAACCGGAGTGCCGGCGCGGCCGCCGGGCGCTTCGACCTCGACGGCTGTCTCGCTGAAGGCTGGGCCGCCGGGACCGCCGCGGCCGCATCCTCGGGCCACGAGCGCGCCGCCGGAGAGCCGCCGCGTTCGCCCGACCGCAACGCCGGGAATGCACCCGTCTTCTGGCAGATGGGCGCCGGCAAGCGCTTCGTCGATCTGCAATACGACGTGACCGCGGCGGATGTGGAGCTCGCTGCCCGCGAGGGCTACCGCTCGGTCGAGCATGTGAAACGCTATACCGCGCTCGGCATGGGAACCGACCAGGGCAAGACCTCCGGCATGGCGGGCCTCGTGCTGCTGTCCGAGGCGCTCGGGCGACCTGTCGCCCGGACCGGCACGACGACCTTCCGCCCGCCCTATACGCCGGTGCCGATGGCGGCCATGGCCGCCGGCCTCATCGGCGAGGGCCATGACGCGCTGCGCCGCACGGCAGCCGACGACTGGCACGAAGCCCGGGGCGCCGTCTTCACCGCCGCCGGCCACTGGCGCCGGCCCAGCTACTATCCGCGCGAAGGCATGAACGAGGACGAAGCCATCGAGGCGGAGGTGCGCGAGACCCGCGCCGGGGTCGGCATCGTGGATGTCGGCACGCTCGGCAAGGTCGATGTCCAGGGACCGGATGCGGCGGCCTTTCTCGACCTCGTCTATGCGAACCGGATTTCGAGCCTCAGGACCGGGCGCGGACGTTACGGGCTGATGCTGCGCGAGGACGGACGCGTGTTCGACGACGGTGTCGTCATGCGCCTCGGCGAAAACCATTTCTACCTGACGACCACGACCGCGCAGCACCACGCCGTGGTGCAGCATATGGAATTCCTGCTCCAGACCGTCTGGCCGGAACTGGAGGTCCATGCGACCGATGTATCGGAGCACTGGTTCACCGCCGCGCTTGCCGGTCCCGGTTCGCGGTTGCTGCTGGGCGATGTCGCGCCCGAACTCGACGTGTCGGACGAAGCTTTCCCGATGATGGCGGTGCATGCGGCCACGGTCGCCGACCTGCCGGCCCTCGTCTTCCGAATGAGCTATTCCGGCGAACTCTCCTACGAGATCGCCGTGCCCGCCGACTACGGGCTGGCGCTCTGGACGCGGCTGCTGACGGCAGGCCGCGAGCACGGGCTCACGCCTTACGGCCTCGAGGCCATGGGCGTCATGCGCATAGAGAAGGGGCATGTGACCCATGCCGAGGCGGACGGCCGCACGACCCCCGACGATCTGGGGCTCGGGCGCATGGTCAGGGCGGATGCGCGCAGCATCGGCGTGCGCTCGCTGGAACTGCCGGCGCTCCGCCGGAAGGGTCGCCAGCAGCTTGTCGGCCTCTCCGTCATCGACCCCGAAACCCGTATCCCGCCGGGCTGCCAGGTGGCGGAAAGCGACGACCTGCAACCCGCCCCGCCGCTCGGCCATGTCACCGCCTTCTGCTACAGCCCGACGCTCGGCCGCCGGCGGGGCGGGCGGCTTTCTGCTCGGCGAGGGCAGGGCGCGGGAGAGCTTCATGCTGCGCGGTCGGCCCGAAGACGAGGCCTTTGCGCGCGCCGTCGAGGCGGCGCTCGGCGCAGGCCCGCCACGGGAGCCAGGCGAGGTCCGGGAGTGCGGAGAGGATACGCTGCTCATCCACCTCGGCCCCGACGAATGGCGCCTCATCGCGCCGCTTTCCGACGACGGTCGGCTCGCCGCCCGCCTTGCCTCCGAACTCGTCGGCGGGCGGGGCGCGCTCGTCAATGTCTCCTCCGCCACGACCGTCATTACCGTTGCGGGCGAGCACGCGGCGGACCTGCTGGCCACCGGCACCGGCATCGATCTCGACCCGGTGGCCTTTCCGCCGGGCCGCGCGGTGCGAACCCGCATCGGCAATGCCCAAGCGCTCATCCACCGAAGAGCCGAGGACGCCTTCGAACTCCATGTCCCGCGCAGCTATGCCCGTTCCTTCTGGGAATGGCTGGAAGAGCGCGGCCGCGAGTTCCACGCGGCCGTCGCGCTCTGAGGCAGGGACAGCGGAAAGCCTCATGGCAGAGACAATCCTCCCGGTCGAACCGCTGACCCGCGCCGCCTTCGCTCCGTTCGGCGATGTGGTCGAGACGGACGGCGCCGAGCGTTTCGCGATCAACAACGGCTCCACGACACGCTTCCACGACCTCGCCCATGTCGATGTTGCAGCGGAAGGCGGGCATGCGCTCGTCAACATCTTCCGCGCCCGACCGCTGCCCATGCCGCTCACCGTCGCGATGATGGAGAAGCACCCGCTCGGCTCGCAGGCCTTCGTCCCGCTCGACGCCGCGCCCTTCCTGGTCGTCGTCGCGCCGCCCGGCGACAGGGTCGCGCCGGAAGACCTCCGCGCCTTCCTCGCCGTGGCCGGCCAGGGCGTCAACTACGCCCGCGGCGTCTGGCACCATCCCGTCATCGCGCTCGGCCGCGAGACCGACTTCCTCGTCATCGACCGCGGCGGCCCCGGCGACAACCTCGCCGAGTTCTTCTTCGACGAGAGCGAGCAACGTGTCGTCGAGGTCAGTCGATCGGCGGAGGCTTCATCTCCCTGATCGCCTCCAGAAACACCTGCCCGAAGCGCTGCAGCTTCGTTGCGCCGACGCCGGGGACTTCGGCCATCTTCTCCAAGGTGGTCGGGCGACGGTCCAGCATGTCGTGGAGCACGCTGTCGTGGAACACCATGAAGGGCGCCACGCCCTGCTCCGAAGCCAGCCTGCGCCGCAGCGCGCGGAGCGCCTCGAAGCCTTCCCTGTCCGCCGGCGCCGCGGCAAGGCCGCGTTCCTTGCGTTCTTGCCGCTTCCGGGCCGGCCGCGCCTCCCGCTTCTCCAGGCGCAATTCCACCGTCCGCTCGCCGCGCAGCACGGCGCGCGCCTCCGGCCCGAGGCGGAGCACGGTAAAACTGTCCAGGCGCTCCGCGACCGCAAGCTCCGCAACTGTCAACTGGCGCAGGATCGAGCGCCACTCGCTCACACTCCGCTCGTTGCCGACGCCGTAGGTGGGCAGCCGGTCGTGGCCGAGCCTGAGGATGCGCTCGGTCTCGCGCCCGCGCAGCACGTCGATGACATGCTGGCCGCCGAACCGCTGGCCCGTGCGGTAGATGGCGGAGAGTGCCATCTGCGCCGCCTCCGTGCCGTCGAACATCTCGGGCGGGTCGAGGCAGATATCGCAATTGCCGCAGGGCTCGCAGTCGTCGCCGAAATAGCCCAGCAGGATCCGCCGCCGGCAGGTCGCCGCCT